>NZ_JBJZOG010000009.1:0-120918 GCF_047200535.1 Micromonospora mangrovicola
ACGTGCCTACCGGGCGTGGTTACTTCCCGCCGTCGGCCCGGAACGCCACCCAGGCGTCGCTCATCCGGTCCGCCTGTCCCGCAGTGAACATGTTCATGCAGGAGTCCTGCGTGTAGTCCATGAAGTTGTGGATCGGGTCCAGCCCGGGCGCGGTGCAGGTGTCCGCGCCCACCGGGCAGTTGAACTGCGGCCCCGCCTCCCGGGGCGTGTCCGCGACGTAGTCGCCGGAGGCGGCGCACCCGTGCGCGAAGGTGTGCTCCAGCATCAGCCAGTGCCCGACCTCGTGCGTCAGCGTGTCACCCTCGGCGTACTTGCCCGCCGTCCCGCCCGGCATCGACTCGTCGAGCATCACGACGCCGTCGATGTAGTCCCGGCCGTTGTTGTAACCCTTCGGGAAGTACGACCAGCCGAGCAGCCCGCCGCCGATGTTGGCCGCGTACACGTTCAGGGTGCGGGCGTCGCCGGTGTACAGCGCCTTCTTCATGTCCCGCTCGTTCTTGCCCGGCACGACCGTGTACCAGTCGCTGCTGATCGTCCACGTCGTGTCGACCAGCGAGAAGCGGAACGGCGTGTCGGAGGCGTCGGCCGCCGTGCGGCCCGCGAACGAGTCGTTGAGCACCGTCATCTGCGCGTCGATCAGGGTGTTCCACCTGTTCGTCTCGGCGGCGCTGAGGGGGTGGTCGGAGATCATGTGGAAGATCGTGGGCACGGTGACGCTGCCGTCGGGCAGGCGCGGCGAGTCCTTGATCACGCCGTAGGCGTTCGCCTCGTTCTTGGAGTACAGCTCCGGCTCCTGCGCGGTGGCGCCTTCGCTCACCCGCGCCGCGCTGTGCCCTCCGGCACCCGGCTCACATGCCGTCACACCCGCGGAGGCGGTGACGGACGCCGCCGTACCCGCCGCTGCGGAGGCTCCACCGGCGGCCAGGAATGTCGCAGCCGTGGCGGTCAGGGCCGCCAGTTGGAACGTTGATCTTTTGCGCATCGTTCCCCTTTCGCATATGGGTGATGGAGTGGTCGCGGAGCGCGATGGACGTGGGGTGCTGCGATGGGGTCACCGCCATCGTCGTCCCGCTATCAGACCACGTCACCGGCGTTGGCAACAGACCTCAAGATCGGGACCGCGTCGGCGCGCCCTACGGCTGGGTGGGCCCCTGCTCGGCCGCGCCTCCTGCCGTCGGTCGCGCACCGGCCTCGTCGCGCGTGACGGGCGGTTCCCGGCGCCGCTCCCGACCTCGACCGGCGCTGCTGCTGCAGAGACGGAAGCGGGCTACCGTTTGCGCGCCACCCCGGCCCAGTAGTAGGCGGCATAGGGGTCGGCGGGAACCTCACCGTCGGGTCGCCAGGCCATCACGGGCGCCATCCCCGGCTCGATGAGCTCCCACCCGTCGAAGAACCGCTCGACCTCGTCCCGCGTACGCGGAACCAGCGTCATGCCCCCGTGGGTGGCCGCCGCCACCGCGGCGCCCATCTCCTCGGGGTTGAAGTCCTGGGTGGGGTGACTGATCGCGAGACAGCTGCCCGACGGCAGCGCGTCCATCAGGGTCCGCACCCTGGCTGCCGGTGCCTCGTCATCGCCGAGCAGCATGAGAACGGCGATGAGGGTGAGGGCCACCGGCTGGGTGAGATCGAGGGTGCCGACGAGCGTGGCGTCGGCGAGGATCGCCTCCGGGGCGCGGAGGTCGGCGTGGATGTAGCGGCTGCGCCCCTCCTCCGTGCTGATCATCAGCGCCCGGGCGTGAGCCAGCACGATGGGATCGTTGTCGACGTACACCACCCGGGTCTCGGGTGCGATCGACTGGGCGACCTCGTGCAGGTTGGGGCGGGTGGGGATGCCGGTGCCGATGTCGAGGAACTGCCGGATGCCCCGATCGGCGACAAGGTGACGAGCCACCCGGTGCACGAAGCGCCGGTTCTCCGACGCCATCTGCCGCAGCGTCGGGATCGCCTCGAGCATGGCCCCGCCCACCGCCCGGTCGACCGCGAAATTGTCCTTGCCGCCGAGCCACCAGTCGTAGACCCGGGCGGAGTGGGGGATGGTGCTGTCCACGGCCGGCGGGCCGGCCTCCTCGGTCTGCGCACCGCTACCCGACACGGCGGTCTCCCTTCAATAGATCGCCAGGGAGTCCAAGATAGACGTTTCAGGCGTCTCCCGTGACCCGAGGCGGAGTGCGCTGCTCGGGGAGGGGTCGTGACGGCGAGCGTTGAGGCGGGGCCGTTCGAAACCGCCGGACCGGGCGCCACCCGTACTCGGCGGCGGTCATGGCAACGGTCAGGAGACCGCAGCCCGCACCAGCTCGACGACCTTCTTTGCCACCGCAGGGCTCCACTTCCGCAACGCGTACGACACCGGCCACAGGTCCCCGTCGTCGAGGTTGGCCGAGTCCTGGAAGCCCAGGGTCGAGTACCGGTAGTTGAACTTGCCCGAGTCCTGGAAGAAGACGACGATCTTGCCGGCCGCGTTCGCGTAGGCGGGCATCCCGTACCAGGTCTTCGGCGACAGCTCCGGAGCGGTGGCGGTCACCGTCACATGCACGCGCTCGGCCAGCGCACGATCCTCCGGCGCCATCTGCGCGATCTTGTCCAGGAGCGTCTGAAGCTCGTCGGCCCTCTTGGCGCCCTTCTTGCCCTCGGCGCGCAGCTCGGCGGCGCGCTCCTTCATCGCGGCACGCTCCTCGGCGCTGAAGCCTTCGGACTCGGTGGTGGCATTCTTCGCGGACATTCTCGGGCTCCCCTTCGCTGTGCCAGGCTCGGCGTCATGCCGGCCACCTGGGAAAAGGCTAGGCCCGGCGACACCCCTGGCGCTTCTCGGATCCTGATCAGCTCAACCGGCCCGCACGAGGCGTCTTCGCCGTACGGGAAGGGCCCCTTGTCGACAAGGAGCCCTTCCACGTACCTCAGTCGAGCAGCTCGGTCACCGTGCCGGCGGCCACGGTGCGGCCGCCCTCCCGGACGGCGAAACCGAGCCCGACATCCATCGCGACCGGCCTGCCGAGCTCCACCCACAGGTCGACGGTGTCGCCCGGCAGGACCATCGTCACGTCACCGAGGTCCACCGATCCGACCACGTCTGTGGTGCGGAAGTAGAACTGCGGCCGGTAGTTGGCGAAGAACGGCGTGTGCCGCCCGCCTTCGGCGGTGGTCAGCGCGTACAGCCTGGCCCGGAACCGCTGGTGCGGCGTGACGCTGCCCGGCAGCGCCACCACCTGGCCCCGCTGCACCTGGTCGCGCTTGAGCCCGCGCAGCAGCACGGCGGCGTTGTCCCCGGCCTCGGCGGTCGCCAACGACTTGCCGAAGGTCTCCAGCCCCGTCGCCACGGTCGACAGCGTCGGGCCGAGGCCGACCACCTCCACCGGGTCGCCGACCCGCAGGGTGCCCCGCTCGACCGCGCCGGTCACCACGGTGCCCCGCCCGGAGATCGTCAGCACGTTCTCGATCGGCATCAGGAACGGCTCACCGAGCTCACGGGGTGGCACCGGGACGTACCGGTCGACCGCGTCGAGCAGCTCCACGACCGACGACATCCACCGCGGGTCGCCCTGGAGGGCCCGCAGCGCCGACACCCGTACAACGGGCACCTCGTCGCCGGGGAACCCGTACTCGGACACCAGCTCCCGCACCTCCAGCTCGACCAGGTCGAGCAGCTCCGCATCCTCGACCGCGTCGGCCTTGTTCATCGCCACCACCAGGTACGGCACGCCGACCCGCCGGGCGAGCAGCACGTGCTCGCGGGTCTGCGGCATCGCCCCGTCGAGCGCGGAGACGACCAGGATCGCGCCGTCGACCTGCGCCGCCCCCGTGATCATGTTCTTCACGAAGTCGGCGTGACCGGGCATGTCCACGTGGGCGTAGTGCCGGGTCGCCGTCTCGTACTCGACATGCGCGATGTTGATCGTGATGCCCCGCGCCACCTCCTCCGGCGCCCGGTCGATGCCGTCGAAGGACACGAACCGGTTGACGGCGGGCTCGCGGTCGGCGAGGACCTTGGTGATGGCGGCCGTCAGGGTCGTCTTGCCGTGGTCGACGTGACCCATCGTGCCGATGTTGAGGTGCGGCTTCGCCCGCACGAACTGGCTCTTGGCCATGATGAAACTCCACAGTGGAAGCAAACTGGCGGACGACGAACGCGGGCGGGTGCCACTCCGCGGAAAACCGCGCCAGAACCGCACGTCACGGCGCGCCTCTCAGGGGCAGCGCCGGAGCACCGGGCCACCCTCCTCCGTGGTCCTGCCGCAGCGGGAGGAGGGTCAGCCTCGGGTATCTGCCAGCCACCCGCACACGCCGGCGGCGCCCGGCAGGTAAAAACCTGCGGGCCGCACAGAGCCGACGGTGCCGAACATGGCGATCACGCTAGCCTCGAACGTCCCGTGGAGCGACCGATATTCCTGCCGCCTGTGCGGCACCGATCGCGCCTCAGCCCTGGCGTCGTGGGGGTCGACCACGCGCGTCGCAAGATGGCATATGCTGCCGCCGCGTCCGGGAGAGAGAGATTCACATGCGGCGGTGGTGGCGGCTCGTGGGGTTGGCGGTGGCGTTGGCAGTTGCCCCTGCGGGGTGCGGTGAACCCGCCGGTTCAGACGGCGACCTGGTCGATGACTGGCCGGCGTTCGGCCCGGTTGTGCAGTTCGCGCCCAACGTGGGTGACTGCAGCAAGCTGGGAGTGGTCACCCCGATCACCTACTCGCCTGTTGACTGCGGGCAGTCGCACAGCGCGGAGACGTTCCATCTGGGCACGTTCACCGGTGCACTGGCCGGCCGGCCGGCCGACGCCGCCGCCGGCGGATTCGGCGGTGATCACTCCGGCCTTCGCAGAGTGTGACGCCAAGGCGACAGCGTTCGTCGGTGGTGACTGGCGGGGTGCCCGGCTGGCAGTGCGGGTGGTGCCGCCCTCGCCCGACGGATGGGCGGGCGGTGCCAGGTGGTTCAAGTGTGACCTGATGGTGCAGCCCACCGTGGAGCCACGCGTGTACGGCGGTCGGACCCACGATGGAGTGATGCCGTATCGCGGCACCCTGCGCGATGAGCTACAGGGTGCGTCGCCGCTGGGGTATGGCTGCCTGACGGAGGACAAGTGGGAGGAGCTTCAGCAGACCTCCTGCACTGCAGCCCATGAGTACGAGTACGTCGGGACGTGGATGGCGCCGGACGGCTCCTACGAGGACGCGGATCGCGACGTGAAGGCGATCCACGGTCGGTGCCGCACGCTCGTCGCCAGGTACGCCCATGTACCGATCGATCGGACGCTGCCCTACCGCATGGGCACGCGGTTCCAGTTGCCGGCGACCGATGCGTGGGCGCGGGGCGACCGGCGCATCCGCTGCTTCTACTGGTCGGATCGAAGAAAGGTGAACCGGTCGATAGAGGCGGGCGGCCCGAAGGTCCTGCCGATCAACTGACCCCAGTTCGCTCACGGCACCGAGTGCGGTGTGGTGTGTCGAGATGCAGAAGGGCACCGGGTAACCAGTGCTGGTCGTCGTCCGGCACGACGATGGACGCCAACGGCGGTGCCGGTGCGACCGTCCGCTGCGGCGCGGCGGCGAGGTCCTCGCTCGGCGCGGCGCCGGGGGTGTGGCTCAGCCCGAGCGCCGCCGACACCCCAGGCCACGCCCGCGCCGAGCAGCAGCAGGACGATCGCGGCGGCGAGCAGCGAATACGGCCTCCGGGCCGGCGTGTCGCGAACCACGTTCGCATCGTAGTGGCGCTCCGGCCCGCAGCCCCGATCACGTGACGGCTGGGCGACGTCGGCGGCGTGCACTCATTCGGACGCGCCGCCGGCCCCGACGGAGTCCTCGCCGTGCCGTATCGCGCTCCGTACCTGTTGATTCGCCGACGTCGGGTCGCAGCCGGTGGCGCGGAGCAGGTCGCTCGCGGCGGTGCGGAGCTGGGTCACCACCGCCGCTCCGAAGTCGCTGACTCCCCGGGCCTGGGCCCGGCCGCCGTCCTGCACCGCCTCGCGGATCTTCTGCTGGGTGCGCTCGGCGACGCTCCCGGCGCGGTGCTCCCGGCGCAGGAGTTCGACCGCGTCGGCGAGACGGCCGACGCCGGTGGGCAGGTCGGCGGGGACCGGCTCGTCGTACTGCAGCGCCATCGCCGATCGGCGGGCCAACCCTCGGCTGTGCTCGATGACCCGTTCCAGGTACACCGTGGCGCTCGCGAACCGCTCCACGTCCTGACGGCGCCGCCAGCGGGCGGGCGCCAGGCTGACCACCTCCTGGGCGCCGCCGATTGCCTGGTGCAGTCTGTCCAGGTCAGCTCCCATGCCGCGCAGGGTGTCCAGCACTCGCACCGCCCGCTGCTGGTCATGCGTCGCCAGTGCCGCGGAGATCTCTCTCAGCTGACCGGCGAGGCACTGGTAGATGGGAGCGGCGTCGCGATCGAGGATCCGCATCGGGTTGATCGGTAGCAGCAGCGCGACCACCACGAGGCCGACCACGCCACCGAGCGTCGCCTCGACGATGCGCGGCCATTCCAGGTCCTTCTGGACCGGAGCCAGGGTCGCGAGCAGCACTGCCGTGCCGCCGGCCTGCCCGACCGCCGACCCGCTGCGCCCGAACAGCATGAGCGTGGCCAGGATGGCGCATGCCACGACGGCTCCGGTCTGCCAGAACCCGGTACCCAGAACCGCCAGCAGGAAGTCGGTGACGGCGATGCCCAGCCCGACGCCGAGGAGCAGTTCGGCGGTGCGGCGGGCCCGCTGGCCGAGCGCGGCGACGATCGTCCCCACCGCGGCGGAGGGCGCGAAGACCGGCGCGGGGTTGCCCAGCACGTTGTGGCCGATCCACCAGGCCAGGGCAGCGGCGAATCCAGCCTGCAGGGAGATCACCAGAGCGACCTCGAACTGATGCAGCCGCAGCCGTCCGGCCCGGCCCCCTCGACCTCGAATCCGGGCCGCACCGGCCCGCACGTGCTCGGTGCCCCGATCACGCCGTGACCGGTCGACGTCGGGCCGCCGGTCATCAGCACTCACCGAGCACTCGTACCATGCCACCGCTGAAGGTATCCGGTGAATCATGCTCAAGTACCGCAAAGTTGACGGTCGCCGCCGGACCGTAATCCGGCCCAGGGCCGCCGCAGCGGCTTGCGGTCAGCGGGGGTGGGGCGGCCCGATCGTCACCTCGGCGAGGTAGACGCAGGTGCGACCCTCGTGCGACGAGTAGTAGCTGACCCGCAGCCGGTCGTCGTGCCAGACCAGGCCGGGGTAGCTGGTGTCACCGCCGGAGGGCAGGGCGAGCAGCTCGGTCAGCTCGCCCCGCTCGGCGTCGACCGCGCAGATCGCGGTGCGCGGGCGGCCGTCGAGCAGGCGTACCCCGGCCACCAGCCGACTGTCCGGCAGCCGGAGCAGGGCCGGCCCACCCACCTGCACTCCGAGGTCCGTCCAGTGCCAGTCCCGGTACGGCGGGCGGGCCCGGCCGACCTGGGCGGTGGCGCTGCCCCGGTCCCGGCGCAGCAGGCAGACGGCCGTGCCGTCCGGCTCGAAGACCAGGCCCGACTCGTTCGGGTAGCCGCCGGTGAACAGGGTCTGCACCACCGGCTGCAGGTCGACCCCGTCGCCGCTGCGGTAGAGCCGGACGAACCGCGGCTCCCGGGTGGCGTAGCCGACACCGTACATCGCGTCGTCGTGCCACGCCGCCCGCCACAGCCAGACGTCCTCCTCGCCGACCGCTGTCGGGTCACCCCAGCGGTGCCCGTCGGGCGAGAGCCACGCCATGGTGCGGAACGACTTCGTGGCCTCGCCGCTCACCGCGACGGCGTACAGGTGCAGCCGGCCGTCGGGCCGGGCGACGAAGCGGGGGTCGCGCAGGTCGCTGCCGTCCCGGCGGAGCACGGCCGCGGAGGTCCAGGAGCGACTGTCCGGCGAGGCGAGCACCCGGATCACGCCGTCATCGGAGACGTGGGAGGTGCCTTCCCGGAAGGCGCAGAACCAGCCTGCGCCGTGCCGGACCAGGTCGGTGAAGGCGCTGTGCGGGGCGGTGTCGCCGATCCGGCTCACCGCCGTGACCTCGGCGTCCATGGTGCGGCCGAGCGGTGGCGGGGTCATACGCGGCGGCCTCCTGGTACGTCCGGTCGGGTCGACCACGCTAGGGCCCGCAGCCGACGGGCCGGCGGCCCCGCGGCGAACGCCGGGCGAACATCCCCCGCTCCACCCGGCCGATCCGAGCCTTCACCCGCATTGCTGCGAGACCGGCGGACGAAGGTGCGGACGCGGTGCGGCGCCCCCACCTTTGTGCTGCGGGAACGCCGACCGACGCGCTCAGGCCAGGACGTGACCGATCAGGTTCGCCCCGACGGCCAACGCGGTCACGTGGGACGTTCCGCTCCGGTCTGCTCGCTCACCATGAACTCCGCGTACCAGTCGGGCCAGCTCGGGTCCGTTCTGCCGGTGCGCTTCTCGTGCTCGCCGTGAGCGGCAGCCGCGCGCCGCATCGCGTTCGCCAGGTCGTCCGCCGAGCCGAACGACGTCGTCGCCGCCTCGACGCGCCCGGGAAGCCGCGCCGTGACCTCCTGCAGCAGCCACATGTTGCCGTCGGGATCGGTGAACGAGGCACGCGACAGGTAACTGCGGCGCTCGGGATCCGGGCCACTCACCGGGCCGTCCGGACCCACGTGGAACACGCCCCCACCTCGATGCCGGCGGCGACCAGCGCGTTCCGGCCGCCTCGAGGTCGGACACGATCAGGTACGCCTCGGCTGAACCGGGCGCGGCCGACGTGAGATCCGGGCCGAACTGGACCGAGCACCCGGAGCCGTGCGGCGTGAACTGGGCGATGCCAGGTGGCGTCTGATCTTGCCGCCACCGCCGGCGTCATACCTGTCAGACCGCCCCACCGAGCTCCCGCGGGCGGCACCGAAAGCGGCAGCTCTGTAGGGATGCGGTCTGGCGCGCTCTCGGCTGGACCGCCGGTAGGCCGAGCCCCGATTGCAACCGTACTGCTTCCGCACCGCCAGTGACCCCGCTACCGGAACTGTCTCCGCACGTGATCTGATCACGCTTCCGCTGAACGGCGCCGAGGTCCGCTGATCCGCCCTGGGCGCGTCTTTGCCACGAGCGCCCGGTGCGCGACTCGGGCAGGACGAGCGGCGCAGGACCGGCCGCCGGGTCCGGGAAGGCGGGCGCCGCAAGGTCCGCGTGGCGCGGGCATGGTCGCGGACGGAAAGGGTAGGTCAGGCCCGCCAGTAGGACCGCCCGAGGAGGCTGCGCCATGCCGGACACATCGCGCACCAGGTCGAACGGTGACCAGGTGCCGGCCGGTGACGGCTTCGCCCTGGTCGAGTTGTTCACCTCCCAGGGCTGCAACAGCTGTCCTCCGGCCGAGGATCTACTGTCCGAGATCGCCCGCGACGCCCGAGATCGGGGGCAGCCCGTGTACGCCCTCGGTTTCCACGTCGACTACTGGGACTACCTTGGTTGGGTCGACCCGTTCGGCAGCGAGGCGCACACCCTTCGGCAGGAGGCGTACGCACGCGCGCTCGGCTCCGGCGGGTTGTACACGCCGCAGATGATCGTCAACGGCGCCGTCGAGTTTGTCGGCTCCGACCGGCGGCAGGCGTCGTCGGCGATCACGTCCGCTCTGACGGCGGCAGCTCCGACGCCGCTCACGCTGTCGGTGGAGGACGCGCACGGCGGGCACCGCGTGGTGGTGGACTATCAGGCCGAGCGGCCGCCGGAGCGGGCGGTGTTGAACGTGGCGGTCGTCGAGCGCGGCCTGGAGAACGAGGTCCCTCGGGGGGAGAACGCCGGGCGGAGGCTACGTCAGGACAACGTGGTGCGCGCCTTCACGTCCGCGGATCTGAATCTGACCCGCGGGCGCGTGGAACTCCAGGTGCCGCAAGATCTGGATCCGCGACACGCCTCGGTGGTCGGCTACGTCCAGAACGACGATGACCGGTCCATCGTCGGTGCCGCGGCCGTCGACGTGCCGGCGGTACGAGGGAGATGATCATGCAGCTTCCTCCCGTCACGGTCGAGCGGTGGGTGAACTCGCCTCCGCTAACGCTCGACGATCTGCACGGCCGGGTGGTGTTGATCGACATCTGGGAGTACACCTGCATCAACTGGATCCGCACCGCGCCCTACGTCAAGGCGTGGCACCGCGACTACGCAGACCTGGGCCTGACTGTCGTCGGCGTGCATGCCCCGGAGTTCCGGTTCGGACGGCAGCCCGAGAACATCGATCCGGCGATCCGCGACCACGGCCTCACCTACCCCGTCGCGCTCGACAACGACTTCACCCTCTGGCGGGCCCTCGGCAACGATGCCTGGCCTGCGAAGTACCTCTTCGACGCGGCCGGACGACTCGTCGAGCGGTGGATCGGGGAGGGCGACTACGACCGGGTGGAGTCGGAGATCCGTCGCCTCCTCGAGATCAGGGCGCCCCGCACCGAGCTGCCGCCGGTGAGCCCCGAGGTCACGGCGTTCACCACCGCCGGGCAGCCCTCCTACCTCGGCATCACGCCGGAGACCTACCTCGGCGCCGAACGGGCGGAGCCGGGCACGTTCTCCCTGGCCGGCGACTGGCACGACAGCGGCGAGTACGTCGAACTCGGCAGCGGCACCGGTCAACTCACCCTGCCGTTCAACGCCGGCGAGGTGAACCTGGTCATCGACCCGGGACCGGCCGGCCGCGCCGCGATCCAGGTACTGCTCGACGGGCAGCCGATCGGCGGCGAGCGCGGCGCCGACGTCGGCCCGGACGCGGCGGCGCAGATCGACCGCGCGCGCATGATCCGGGTCGTCGCCGGTGCGTCCCGCGACGACCATGAGCTGACCCTCGTGGCCGGCCAGTCCGGCTTGCGCGCCTACGTCTTCACCTTCGGCCCATAGGACCGTCCTGATGTTCGAACCCGAGAACGGGAAAGGGGAACGATGAGCGGCACGGCGACTGAGAAAGCGATCCTCGCGGGCGGCTGCTTCTGGGGGATGCAGGATCTCATCCGGAAACGACCGGGCGTGATCAGCACCAGGGTCGGATACACCGGCGGCGACGTGCCGAACGCGACGTACCGCAACCACGGCTCGCACGCCGAAGCTGTCGAGATCGTCTTCGACCCCGACAAGCTCTCCTACCGGGACCTGCTCGAGTTCTTCTTCCAGGCCCACGACCCGACCACGAAGGATCGTCAGGGCAACGACGTGGGAACCAGCTACCGGTCGGCCATCTTCTACTGCGACGACCGGCAGCGGCAGGTCGCCGAGGACACCATCGCCGACGTCGACGCCTCCGGCCTCTGGCCGGGCAAGGTGGTCACCGAGGTGAGCCCCGCCGGCCCTTTCTGGGAGGCGGAGCCGGAACACCAGGACTACCTGGAACGAAATCCCGGCGGTTACACCTGCCACTTCGTCCGCCCGGACTGGAAGCTCCCCCGCCGCGGGGGAGTGGCCGCCTAGCATCCGGCCGGTCACGCCGATGCCGGTAGCGCTGCGGAGCCCGCGGTCGGTGGTCAGGCTGCCCCGCGCCGTACGCGGGCCGATCCGGGTCGCCGGCCTGCCACGACCAGTACCGGTCACCGGACGGGCGGACCGATGAGAGGCAAGCCCGGTGACCTGCTGCGCAAACCTGGGGAGGCCCAGCAGGCGACGTTCCTGGAACTGTTCTTCGACCTGGTGTTCGTCCTGGCGCTCAACCAGCTCTCCCTGGCGCTGGTTGAACATCTCACGTGGGGCGGTGCCGCGCAGGCACTGTTGCTGCTGCTGGCCCTCTGGTGGGTCTGGACCAACACCGCGTGGACAACCGACCTGTACGACCCGCAACAGCCGGCGGTACAGCTGCTGGTCATCGCCACCATGCTCGGCACCTTCCTGATGGCCGTCGCGCTGCCCGACGCATTCGGCCGCACGAGCCTGGTGTTTGCGGGGCTCTACGTCGCCATGCACGTCGGCCGCCATCTCTTTTTCGTGCTCGCCCTGCGCGGCCACCCGCTGCAGCAGAGAACCGCACGGCTGCTGTTCTGGTTCGGTCTGTCGGCCGCGCCGTGGATCGCGGGCGCGTTCGCACCCGGGGCGGCGCGAGCGGCGCTGTGGGCGGTGGCCGTGAGCATCGACTACCTCGCCGGCGCGATTCGCTACCCCACGCCGCGGCTGGGTCGCGCACCCGCGCGGGAGTGGCCGATCGTCGCCGAGCACCTGGCCGAGCGATACCGCCTGATGTTCATCATCGCGCTCGGCGAGCTGGTCATCGTCGCCGGTCAGACGCTGCACAGCAGCGGGTTCGCGCCGGACCGGACCGCGGCGGCCGTGGTGTCGTTCGCCACCACGGTGTTGCTGTGGCGGATCTACATCTACCGTGCGGCGGAGGTGCTGCCCGCCGTCATCGCCATGGCCGCCGACCCGGACCGCCTGGCCCGGTGGGCGTTGTTCGCTCACCTGCCCATGGTGGCGGGCGTCGTCGTCACCGCCGTCGGCGTCGAGTCCGTCATCGCCCATCCGTCGGGGCACACCGAACCGGCCTGGATCGCCGTCATGTACGGCGGGCCCGCGCTGTTCCTGGCGGGACTGGTCTTGTTCGGATTCGAGGTCTTCGGCCGGATCTCCGGGGACCGGCTGATCGGGCTGTTCGTCCTGGCGGCCCTGGCACCGGTCGCGTTCCTGCTGCCACCGCTGCTGGCGGCCCTCGCAGTCACCGCAGTCCTGGTCGGGATTGTCCTCGCCGACGCCCGCCCGGGACGCCACCGGGGCAGGCGGCCCGGACAACCCGCCTGACCGGCGTCCGTGACAGGGTGGCGCACCGTTCGATCGCGGTGCCGACAGCCCCGGTGCGGCCGCCCTCCTGCGTGGTTCCAGAACAGCGGGGGAGGGGCGGCGTCGGCTGTCAGCCAGGGATCAGCACGCTCAGGCAGGTGATGCAGCCTTCGAGCTTCTCGTACTCGCTGATGTCGACGACGACCGGTGTGAAGCCGAGGCCCGCCACGAGCGCCGCGCTGCGCGGCGCCGACGCGGCGAGCAGCACGAGGTCGCCACCGAGGGGTACGACGTGGCAGCCGGCCTCCTCGTCGACCGGGCGCACCGGGTGCCCGAGCGCAGTGGCGTCGAGCAGTTCCGGCAGCGCGAGGAGGGTGCCGTCGGGCAGGGCGGTCACCGCCGACTTGAGGTGCAGCACGCCGCGCAGCGGGACCGGGATGACCGTGCGCCCGCGGGTCGCCAGGTGGGCGCGGAGTTGGGCCAGGCCCTCGCCGTTGGTGCGGCCGCCCCGGCCCACGTACACGGTGGTCCCGACCTGCAGCACGTCGCCGCCGTCGAGTGTCCCGGGAGCCTCGATGCGGACGACCTCCAGCCCGGCGTCGCGTGCCGCCTTCTCGGCGCCGGGGAGCTCCGGACGGCGTTGCGGCGCGCCCGGCCGGGTGATCACCGCCAGCCCCTCGCAGACCGCGACGGTGTCCTCGACGAACACCGAGTCGGGGCAATGGTCGGCGGGGGAGACCTCGCGAATCTGCCAGCCGGCCTCGGCGAGCGCGGCCCGGTACGCCTCGTGCTGACGCCGGGCCCGCGCGAGGTCCACGTCGCTGCGCTCGATGTAGGTGACCAGCCCTTCGGCCAGCCGGTCGCCGGGTCGCCGGACCAGCGCTATGCCTCGCGTCATGCCGACACTCTGACACTCCGCCGCGCGCCTGTCAGGCCGGGCCCGAGCAGGGCGGGCGGTGAGGCGGGTGCGTGGACCGGCGGCCGACACGGCCGAGGCTAGCGGGACGCGGTGATGAGCTCGTCGGTGACCCACCGGGCGACGTCGGCGGGGTACGGCGCCGGCAACCCGAGGACGATGTGCTGGAAACCGGCGTCGATCGCTCGGCCGATCGCGTCCCGGGTGATGCCGGACCCGTCGTAGGAGACCGGTAGGTGGATCGAGCGGATGATCGAGGCGGGGTCGCGACCGATCTCGGCGCAGTAGCGGTCCAGCAGTGCGCCGCGGTGGGTGGCGGCGTCGATGTCGTCGCCGGCGATGTTCCACAGGTCGGCGTGTTCGGCGACCACGCGCAGCACCGGGGCGGAGCGTCCACCGATGAGGATCGGCGGGTGGGGGCGCTGGACCGGTTTCGGACTGCACAACGCTCCGCCGAGCTGAACGTGGGTGCCGTGGAAGTCGAACGGCTCGGTCTCGGTCCACAACCGCCGGATGACCGTGCACGCCTCGGCGAGGCTTTCCACGGCGTGGGTGAAGTCGTGGAAGGGCAGGCCGTGTGCCGCGTACTCGCGCCGGGCCAGCGGGTGGCCGGGTCGTGAGCCCGCACCGATGCCGAAGTCGAGCCGTCCGCCGGAGACGATGTCGACGGTCGCGGCGATCTTGGCCAGCATCGCGGGCGGCCGGAAGCGGTTGCTGGTCACGAGCAGGCCGAGGCGCAGCCGTCGGGTCTGCGCGGCGAGGGCCGAGAGCAGCGTCCAACCTTCGTAGGTCGGTCCGCTCGGGTCGCCGCCGATCGGCATGAGGTGATCGAACAGCCACGCATGCTCGATCTCCGGGATCGCGTCCGCCTCGCGCCAGACCCGCAGGACGTCGTGGTAGTCGACCTGGGACGGTGCGGTCATGATCCCGAACCGGGGCCGGGGAGCTTGTGGCATGGGTCGTCAGTCCTTTCTGTGGGGCGGCAGGGGGTGCGCGAACGGCTCCCGCCTGCCGCCCGGTCATCGCCGTGGCGAGGGGTCAGCGGCGCCGCAGTGACGGGTCGAGCAGGGCTGGCGGGGTGTCGAACTTCTCGTGTGCGGCGAGGTCGACGCCGGGAGCGACGATCGCGTCGATCGCGTCGAGCACGTCGCCGGAGAGCACGGTGTCCGCGGCGGCGAGCTGCGAGCGCAGGTGGTCCATCGTGCGGGGGCCGATGATCGCGCTGGTCACGGCGGCGTGCGCGGTGACGAATCCGAGCGCGAGCTGGATCATGGTCAACCCGGCCTCGTCGGCGACCCTGGCCAGCTGCTCGACGGCTTCGAGCCTGGCCCGGTTGGCGGGGATGGTGGTGTCGAAGCGTTGCGGCATGAAGGTTGAGCGGCTGGTGGTGATCTCCCGGCCCGCGCGGATCGCGCCCGACAGCCAGCCCGAGGCCAACGGGCTCCACGCCAGGACGCCGAGCCCGTACTGCTCGGTCACGGGCAGCACGTGGGTCTCGATGCCGCGCTGCAGGATCGAGTAGCTGGGCTGTTCGGTGACGTAACGGCTCAGGTGGTTCTCCCGGGCGGCCCACTCGGCCTGCACCAGGCGGTACGCGGGGAACGTCGAGGAGCCGAAGTAGCGGATCTTTCCCGCGCGTTGCAGGTCGGTCAGTGCCGACAGGGTCTCCTGGTCGCTGGTCCTCGGGTCCCACCGGTGGATCTGGTAGAGATCGATGTGGTCGACGCCGAGACGGCGCAGGCTGTCGTCCAAGGCGGTGACCAACCAGCGGCGGGAACCGCCCTGATGGTTGCGTTCATCGCCCATCGGCATGCCGGCCTTCGTGGCCAGCACGATGTCGTCGCGGCGGCCGGCGATGGCCTTGCCGACCATCTCCTCCGACCCGCCCTGGCTGTACATGTCGGCGGTGTCGATGAGGTTGATCCCCGCCGCGAGGGCGGCGTCGACCATGGCGGAGACCTCGTCCTGGGTGGTACGCCCCAGATCGCCGAAGTTCATCGCGCCGAGCGCGAGGGTGCTGACCTGCACACCGGTGCGGCCCAAGGTGCGGTACTGCATGACTTTCCCTCCCGGAGGGGTGAGGCGGGTTGGTGCTGCGCGGCCTGGTCCTGGCGCGCCCGGTCTGGCATCCTGGAAGCGGAGCCTTGTTCCGTTAACCAACATACGGAACAGCGTTCCGTTTGCCAAGTGGGGTGACGGGGGTAGGTACGCGATGGGCGGCATCGACAGCGGATCAGGGGCGTCGGCCCATCGAAAGCGGGCCGACGCCCGGCGCAACGAGCAGACGCTGCTGGAGGCGGCCGCCGCGGCGTTCGTCACGTCCGGCGTCGACGTGCCCGTACGCGACATCGCCGCCCGGGCCGGCGTCGGCGTCGGCACGATCTACCGCCATTTCCCGACGCGAGCCGATCTCATCGTCGCCGTCTACCGACACCAGGTCGAGGCGTGCGCTGAGGCTGGTCCGACGCTGCTGGCGAGCGCCAGCACACCGCACGCCGCCCTGGCGCGCTGGATCGACCTCTTCGTCGACTTTTTGGTCACCAAGCACGGCCTCGCCGAGGCGTTGCAGTCCGACGCCGCCGCCTTCGAGACTCTGCACGCCTACTTCCTCGACCGCCTCGTCCCCGTGTGCGGCCAACTGCTCGCCGCTGCCGCCGAGGCGGGTGAGATCCGCCCCGACATGGATGCCTACGAACTGCTGCGTGGCGTCGGCAATCTCTGTATCGGCGCGGATCACCCCCGCTACGACGCGCGCCGGATGGTCGGGCTGCTCGTCGCCGGACTGCGCCGGCACCCACCGGTCGGGGCCGCGCGCCCGTCGGCCGCTCGGGACGCCGGGGCGCAATGACAGGGCCCCCGGTCGACGCCTCGTGCGAGGAACCGACCGGGAGCCCTGCGGCCGGAAGCCCGGTCGCCGGGATCAGTGCCAGTCGCTGATCTTGACGTCGTCCGGAGCGGGCCGGCCACGCCCGGTCTCGACCAGCTCCTTGAGGCTCAGCAGGAACGTCGCCCACTTGGTGCTGCAGTGGTGCATGAACTCGACCGGCTCGCGCCAACCCTCGTGCTTGAACTGGACGATCGTGTACTCGCCGCGCTGATCGAGGCGCCAGTCGACCTCGGTTCCGATCCATTCCTCCGGGCCGTCGGTGACCCGCCAGCGCACGCGTCCGGAGGGATCGAGCTCCAGGATCTCCATGTCGAAGCCGCCGAGGTCGCCGAACCGGAAGGCCAGCTGCCCGCCGACCTCGCTCTTGCCCGCCGTGTCGGTGGTCCACCAGCCGGCGATGCCCTCTGGGGTTGCCACTGCCTGGTAGACGTCGTCGAGCGGAGCGACGACGCCGACCCGGTGCAGGATGTCGACCATTTCATTCTCCTTCGTTGTTGTTGCGGGTGCGTTCGATCGCCTCGGCGATCCGCTTGATCCGGCGGAGTCGGGCGTCCCAGGTGGCGCCGACCGCTGACAGTTGGGCGACCGCGCGGGCGAGCTGTACCTCGTCGACCTGGTAGTGACGCTCGCGGCCGGCCGGCGCGGCGTGCACCAGGCCGACCCGGTCCAGGACGGCCAGGTGCTTCGAGACGGCCTGGCGGGTGACGGGCAGCCGCTCGCTCAGTGAGGTGGCTGTGCCCGGTCCGCCGGCGAGCAGGAGGTCGATCATCGTGCGCCGGATGGGGTCGCCGATTGCCGACCACAGGTCGTCGTCGATCGCCACGCTCATGACGTGGAGACCAGCCGCGCAACGTACGTGGCCAGTACGGGGAGGTAGTGGCCCCATCCGCTCTCGTGGTCGCGGTACTGCTCCTCGAGGACAGCGATCTCCCAACCCATTTCGCGGAACCCGGTCTCGGTCATACGGACCCGGGTCCCCCCGCCGGTCGGAGCCAGGTCGAAGGTGACGAGCAGCGAGTTCCCGCTCCGGTCGGGGTCCGCGAAGCACCACCGGAAGGAGAATCGCTTCGGGGGGTCGACCTCGACGACGGCGAGGGCGACGGTCGTCGTCTCGCCGGTGTCCGCGTTACGCCACACGAGCTCACCGGGTGCGCCCGCGAGCGGCTCGAACCGGGCGTCGTCGGGCCACCACTCCCGCATGTGCTCGGGCCGACTGATCACCTCGAAGACCACCTCGGGCGAGGCGTCCACCTGAATGTCGCGCTCGATGGATCCGTACTCCATGTCAACCAGCCTTTCGCAACCTTTGGTTGCGTAACGCTACAACGATTCCGCTGCGACGTGCAACCTTTTGTTGCGTGTCAGGTTGATCCCTGAACCCCCCTCAAGGGAGGTGGCAAGTTGCCAAGAGTTCTTGGCAACTTGTAGGCTGTGGGTGTGGAAGCAGTAGACGCCAGGGCGGGAGAGGCGTCGCGCCAGCTCGATCCCGGGAGCCTCCGCGCCCTCGCCCACCCCGTGCGGGTGCAGATCCTGAGCCTGCTGACCGTGGACGGGCCGGCCACCTCCGCCGGGCTGGCGCGCCGCCTGAAGGTGCGTTCCGGTTCGACCAGCTGGCATCTGTCCAAACTGGCCGAGCACGGCCTGATCGAGGAGATCCCGGAGCGGGGCACGCTTCGGGAGCGTTGGTGGCGGGCGACGGCGCCGGGCTGGTCGGTCAACGCGGCCACCTGTCTCGGCGATCCGCGGACCAGCCGCGAGGCGACGGTTCTGCTGGCGGCCGCGATCAGCGAGCAGTTCCGCCGGGCGCAGCAGTTCCTTGCCGAGGACTGGGGCACGCGGTGGCGCGATGCATGGATCCTGGAGTCCAGCCGGCCGCTGCGTCTCGACCCCGATCGGCTGGCAGCGATGCGCGACGAGTTGCGTGAGGTCCTCGCGCGCTACGCCGCGCGACCCTCTGCCACGCCAGCCACCGAGACCGTCCTGGTCCAGCTGCAGGGATTCCCGGTTCGGCACGTCGAGGCCACGTGACCGCGCCGGAAGCGGCGAGGACGTGGACCGAGCGCCGTCCGGCCTCGCTGTGGCGCAACCGCGACTACATGTGCTGGTGGACCGGCACCGCGCTCTCCCTGCTGGGCAGCAACGTGTCGGTCGTGGCCTTCCCGTTGTTGGTCCTGTTCGGCGGCGGCTCGGTGTTGGATGCCGGCCTGATCGCCGCCGCCGAACGCGTGGGCGCGCTACTGAGCCGGCTGTGGGGCGGGGCGCTCGCCGACCGCCACCCGCGCCGGGCCATCCTGATCGGTGGCCCGCTGGCCCAGGCCGTCCTCATGGGCGTGGTCGCCTGGCTGGTGTACGCCGGCCACGTGGTGGTCCCGGTGCTCACCGCGATCGCGCTGGTCGCGGGCCTGCTGGCCGGGATCGGATCCAGCGCCACCCTGCCGGCGATGCGCCGGCTCGTCCCCCGCGAGCAATTCGCCAGCCGGGCCGCCCAAGAGCAGGGCCTGCAGCAGGCGACCCAACTGGCCGGAGCGCCGCTGGCCGGTCTCCTGTTCGGCATTGCGCGATGGCTGCCGTTCGGGTTCGACGCGCTCTCCTTCGTGGCCGCCTCGATCGGAATAGCCCTGATCGGAAAGCCCCTCGGCCCTGACCCCGACCCGGCCGCCGGCCGGCGAGGCCGGGGCGGGCTCGTCGCCGACATCCGCCAGGGCCTGCGCATCGTCGTCCGGCAACCATTCCTGCGCTACACCACCGCCTGGGTGGCCGTGACCAACCTGGTCGGCAACAGCGTCATCCTGTTGGGGATGGCCCTGCTCGAGCAGCAGGGCCACGGCCCCCGGACGATCAGTGTGACCAACGCCGTCATCCTCGCCGGCGGGGTGGTCGGCGCCATCGTAGCCGGCCGCATCGTCGCCGTGATCGGGTCCCGTCGGGTGTTCCTGCTGGGCAACTGGGCCTATGTCTTCAGTCTCGGCCTCGTCGCGCTGACCCGTACGCCCTGGCAGCTCGCGCTCGCGGCCGCCCTCTTCGTCTTCGCCTCCGTGCCCACCGCCGCGGTCTGGGAGGCGTACGTCGCCACCCTGGTGCCCGATGAGCTGTCCGGCCGAGTCGGCGCCACGACCAGTTGCGCCGCGCAGTCGCTGACCTGGGTGGGCGCGCTGCTGGCCGGGGTCCTCGCCGACCAGTTCGGCGCGCGGACGGCGCTGGCCTGCTTCGCCGCGCTGCTCGTGCCGTTCACCATCGCCAACCACACCGCGAAGGCGCTGCAGCTGATGCGGACCCCGCTCGCCCGGCTCGCCGAGTTGTCGAGCGATCCGCCGCAGCTCAGGCGGCGACCGGTCAATCGCTGATCGAGGACCGTACGGGTTGATCGGTGGTCTGTCGCGCGGTCTTGCGCCGCCAGGGCGCCGTCAGCAGCACGATGGCCAGCACGACGGCGACGCCGGCGCCGACGGAGGTCCGCAGGGAGACCGCCGCGGCGGAGCCGGCGGCCTGACCGTGGCGCTCGCCCCTGACCTCGGCGACGGCGCTGTCGTGCTTCTTCTCCTCGGGGCCGACCAGACGGCCGACCGACGCGTCGGGGGAGAGGGCGAAACCCCAGTCCAGCAGGGCCGCCGCTTCGCCCAGGCTGCCCAGCGGCGCGGTCTCGGCGCCAAGCAGGGTCACGGTGAGCCGCCGCCCGTTGCGCTCGGCCACTCCGACGTACGTCTGGCGCGCCAGGTCGGTGAAGCCCGTCTTGCCGCCGAGCGTGCCCGGATAGTGGTCCAGCAGCGTGTTGTCGTGGGTGATCGCGAAGCCCGGCGTTCCCTGCCTTGCCGGTATCTCCGCAGCCCGGGTGGCGATGTATCGCCGGAAGTCGGCGCGGGCGTAGGTGGCGCGTGCGATCAGCGCCAGGTCGTACGCGCTGGTGTACTGGCCGGGGCCGTCCAGGCCGGATGGCGTCGCCGCGTGGGTCTGGTGCGCGCCCAGCCGGCGTGCCTCGTCGTTCATCGCCTGCACGCCGCCCGGCCGCCCGGCGGCGCCGCCGCCCACGCGGGCCAGCACGTTGGCGGCGTCGTTTCCCGACTTGAGGAGAAGCCCCAGCCACAGGCTCTCGATCGAGTAACGACCACCCTCGACCACCCCCATCCGTGAACTGGCCGGATCGAGATCCTGCAGATCCGCCCGGGTCACCTGGACCACCTGGGTGGGATCGAGGCGGGGCATCAGGGCCGCGGCCAGCAGCATCTTCTGCACGCTGGCGGGCGTGCGATGCTCGTGCGGACCGCACCCGCCCAGCACCGCCCCGCTGTCGAGGTCGGCCACGACCCACGAGGTCGCGGTCACCGCCGGCGCCATCGGCGCACCCGCCGGGATGGACAGTCCTGCCGTCGCCAGCGGCTCGCCGCCGACGGCCAGGTCGGCGGCGGCGACCGGGGGCGGGGACGGCGTAGCCGGTGGCGGCACCGGCGGCCGCACGGCCGGGCAGGGCACGTACGGCGCGGCCGCCGCCGGGGCCGGTGAACCGGCCACCACGGCCGGCGTGGCCAGAAAGGCGCTGAGTGTCACTGCGGTAATCCGAACGACGGTCACGTTAATGCACCGTAATCGCCGACAATGCGGGCGCGGCCCGGTTGCAGAAAGTGGTCCGGGGACGGCGGGAATTCCGGGTGTCGACCCGGCCCGCCCTCGTTCGAGCGCGTTGTGCTCTTTGGGCGGCTCGCTCCGGACAATGGCCGCCGCCGCGATCGGTGCGTTCACGGCGAACCGGCGCGGAGGGGACCGGTCGGACCCGATCCGGACCATCGGGAGCCGGCTGTGTTCGCCGGGTCGAGACGGTACGGGTGAGCCGTCTGCCGCCGTTTCCGTCGGAACGCTCGCGAACCGAATTGTCCCGCCCGCTTCTGTCAATAGCCAGGCATCGCAGCGCGACACTATTGCGGTCGAACGAGAACGGGGCGGACATCCGCGCTTTTCTCGCCCGCCGGGCCGGGTTCACCGCCGATAGCGCTCGATCAGCTGGTCCATCACCGCATCCAGCCGTGCGTCGACGCGCTGCCGGGCGGGGTCCTCGTCGTGCCACGCCACGATTTCCCGCGCCCCTCGCGCGAACGGAATGGTCGGCACGTAGTCGGGCACGACGCTGCGCAACTTTGCGTTGTCGAACAGCATCGAGTGCGCCTTGTCGCCGAGCAGGCCGGCGCCCCACTCCGGGTCGGCTGCCGCGATGGCGTCCGACGGCACGTGCACGATGCGGGCCTCGACCCCGGCGGCGGCCGCAAGGGTCTCGGCGATCTGGTTCCAGGTCAGGGCTTCGTCGGAGGTGATGTGAAAGACGTCGCCGAGAGTGCGTGGATCGCCGAGCAGAGGTACGAAGCCGCGGGCGAAGTCGGCGTGGTGGGTCAGCGTCCACAGTGAGGTGCCGTCGCCGTGCACCACGATCTCCCTGCCCTGGCGCATGCGGCCGAGCGCGGTCCAGCCGCCGTCGAACGGGACCGACGTCCTGTCGTACGTGTGCGAGGGGCGCACGATCGTGGCCGGGAACGCCTCGTCGCGGTAGGCCGCGGTGAGCACGTCCTCGCACGCGATCTTGTCCCGCGAGTACTGCCAGAAGGGATTGCGCAGCGGCATCGACTCGACGATCGGCACGCGCGCCGGGGGAGTCTGGTAGGCCGACGCCGAGCTGATGAACACGTACTGCCCGGTCCTGCCCCGGAACAGGTCGAGATCGGTCTGCACGTGCTCTGGCGTGAACGCGACCCAGTCCACGACCGCGTCGAACTCGCGGCCGCCGATAGCGGCCCGCACCGATCCCGGGTCGCGGATGTCGGCGCGCAGGGCCGTCGCCTGCGGTGGGACGGGCCGCACGGTGTCACCACCGCGGGTCAGCACCGTCAGCTCGATGCCCTGTTCGACCGCGAGGCGGGCGCAGGCCGAGCTGATGATGCCGCTGCCGCCGATGAACAGGACCTTCAACGCAGTCACACCTGCACGTTAGGCCATCACCGGACGGGTCGCCGCACGGGGCGAGCCCGACACGTCCTGCCGCCGGTACCTGGACGTCGACCGGTCGCGGGTCACCGCGCGGCGCGGTTCTCCCCGTGACCGGCCCGGTGGTTGACGGCCGCCGGTGCGTGCGCGTGGTCGAGCAGGTCGTCGGTGCGCCGCTCGGTCAGCCCGGCGGCGCCCGCCCCGGCCAGCAACAACACCAGCAGGATCACCGCCGGGAGGGTCCGGCGTCGCGGCGCTCCGGTCAGCAGGGCGGCGACCCGCTGCGCCACCTGACTGTCGGCGGCGCCGAGCGTGGCCGGGGCGGCTGCGGTGGGGCCGGTCAGCAACGCGGTGCGAGCCAGCGCGCGGGCGGCCAGCCGGCGGTCGGCGACGTGCGCCGCGGCGTCCTCGTCGGCCCACCGCTCGACCGCGTGTCGTACCGCGCGTGCGGTCGGCGCGAGCAGCGGGTTGCCGGCCGCGGCCAGGTCGGCGGCGAGCGCGTACCAGACGTGTCCGTGAGCCAGGTGGGAGCGCTCATGGGCCAGCACCACCGTCAGCTCCTCGGCGGGAACCCGCTCGAGCAGACCGGTGCTGAGGACCACCAGGCCGGCCGGCGGGGGCGTGCTGAACGCCTCGGGCCGCTCGGCGGGCAGCACGACCAGCCCGTCATCGTCGGCCAGGCCGGCGCAGGCGCGACGTATCGCGGCGATCGCCCGGACCCGCCGCACCGCGTGGGCCACCGCGCCGGTGAGGCACCCGAGCACCGCCACGGACAGGATGGCGGAGACCCAGGCGGGTACCGGGTCGCCGCTTCGTAGCGCGGCCGTCGACCACGGACCGAACCGGCCGAGGACCGGCTGCTGAGCGAGCCAGGGTACGGCGAGCAGCATCCCGAGCAGGGCGCCGCCGCCGGTGACCGCAGCGCTGGTGAGGACCAGCAGGCGGGTCGCCGTCGCGGGCGGCAGCGAGCGGACCAGCCACGGTGCGGTGACCGCGCTGACGAGCCAGGCGGCGGCGGCCAGCACCGCCGCCGTGATCATGTCGGTCCGTCCGGGGCCTCGGCGGCGCGGAGCAGGTCGACCAGCACCTGCTCGTCGTCGGCGGAGAGGGTCCCGACGAACCGGGTCAGCACCGCGGCCCGGTCGCCGCCGGCGTCGAGCAGCTGCCGCATCCGGTTCGCGGTCGCCTCCGCCGCGCTCACCGGCCGGTAGGCGTAGGCGCGGCCGGCGCGCTCCCGGGCCAGCAGGCCCTTGGTGGTGAGCCGGGTCAGCACGGTCATCACCGTGGTGTACGCCAGCGGGTCGTCGACCCGGTCGCGGACCTCGGACGGAGTGAGCGCCCGATGACTGTCGGAGAGCACGGCGAGGATCTGCTGTTCCAGACCGCCGCGGGGCCGCCGGATGTCTGTCACGGGTTTCCTCCGAAGCCAACCGCGGGCAAACTACTACATCAAAAGTAGTAGCCGAACGGTTCGTTCCGAACCATCCACCTACCTTGGGGGAACAGTATGTCCCTGTCCAGAGCCCGGCTCGTCGCCGCGTCGCTCACCGCCGTGGCGACGGCGGCGCTCGTCACCGCAGCCAGCGGTGGCGGCGGCGTGGCGGTCGCCGCCGGTAACGGCGGGCCCGGGGAGCACGGCAGCCGGCACCAGCTGGATCACGCCTTCGTGATCATGTTGGAGAACCATTCCCGGCAGGGCGTCGTCGGCGACCCGAACGCGCCGTACCTGACCCACCTCGCGAACACCTACGGCAACGCCGAGAACTACTACGGCGTGACCCACCCGAGCCTGCCGAACTACGTGGCGGCGATCAGCGGCTCGAACTGGTGGGTCAACGACGACGAGCCGGACAACCGGTTCGACCACACCAACCTGGTGGACAGCCTCGAGCAGGCCCACCTGACCTGGGGCGCCTACATGGAGGCGATGCCGGCCGACGACAAGCTGGCCGACTACTGGCCGGGGGACAACGCCAAGCTGTACGCCTCCAAGCACAACCCGTTCGTCCTCTTTCCGGACATCCGCAACGACCGGGACCGGATGCGCAACGTCAAGCCGTACGACGACCTGGCCGCCGACCTCGACGCACACGCCCCGAACTTCGTCTTCATCTCCCCGGACCAGTGCAACGACATGCACGGCGGCGTGTACTCGGCGGTGCCGGGACACCCGGAGACCCCCTGCCCGTACGGGTCGACCAACGACGACGCCAACGACGCCGCGCTGAAGCAGAAGGCGGACGCGTTCGTCAAGCAGGCAGTCGAGACGATCACGCACAGCCACGCCTGGACCGAGCACTCGGCCATCTTCATCGTCGCCGACGAGGGTGACTACAACGCCGACCCGACCACCGGAGGCTGGGAGTCCCCGGCCGGGTGCTGCGACTCTCCGGTGCTGCCCAAGGGCGACCCGGCGATCAGCCCCGACTGGCCGGGCGGGGTCTACGGCGGCGGCAAGGTGCCGGCCGTCGTGGTGACCGGCGGCAAGCCGTACCACCACGTCAGCCAGGTGGCCTACAACCACTACTCCCTGCTGCGGACGCTGGAGGACGCCTGGGGCCTGCCCGAACTCGGCTACACCAGCGATCACGTGCAGGTGACCACCATGGACGAGTTCCTGCGGCGCTGACGCCCTCGGTCCACTCCGGCAGCGGCGGCCCCCGGCCGAAACTCGGCCGGGGGCCGTCTGCCGCACCGGCCAGGTAGCCCGGCCGACCGGAACGCGGGACAATCGGGCGGCTGTCGGGCCGGCCGGTCCGCCGAAGCGGACGTCTGCAAGGAGCGGATGATGACGAACCGTCCCGGGTTCCACCTCGCGATTCCGGTCGACGATCTGGCGCGGGCCCGCGCCTTCTACGGCGGTGTGCTCGGGCTCGCCGAGGGGCGCTCGGCCGACGCCTGGGTCGACTGGGACTTCTACGGCCATCAGGTGGTGACCCACGTCGTACCGGCGGCACGGCAGGCCGACGCGGGCCGTAACCCGGTCGACGGACACGACGTGCCGGTGCCGCACTTCGGGCTCATCCTGTCGACCGAGGACTTCCACGCCCTGGCGGACCGGATCCGCGCCGCCGGCACCGAGTTCGTGGTCGAGCCGTACCTGCGGTTCGCCGGCGAGCCGGGGGAGCAGTGGACGATGTTCTTCCGCGACCCGGCCGGCAATGCCATGGAGTTCAAGGCGTTCCGG
Source organism: Micromonospora mangrovicola (assembly GCF_047200535.1). NCBI lineage: Bacteria > Bacillati > Actinomycetota > Actinomycetes > Micromonosporales > Micromonosporaceae > Micromonospora > Micromonospora mangrovicola. The sequence continues at coordinate 25,628 of NZ_JBJZOG010000009.1, forward strand.
GACGAGGCGCAGATCTTCGCCCGGTAGTGGCGGCGGTCCGCCGACCGCCGGCGGGAGCGTCCCGGCCACGCTCGTCTCACCTGGGCCGACCGGTCAGCCCACAGCGGTCGGGGATGCCGGCGCGCGGCCCAGGACGGGGAAGTTGCGCCGCAGCGCGTGGTCGCGCTGCAGCAGGTCACGTGCGCGAGGGCCGCGACGGCGGCGACGGCGGCGGGTACGGCTCTCCTGGCCCAGCTCATGCCCGCCACTCTTTTCGGGATTCCCGCCCACCAAACGGTCCGGCCCGTGGCGCGTACGCCCGCCTACGGTGAGACCCGGACCTCCGCCGAGCTGATGAACCAGCGGAAGTCGGATCTGCTGTCGATGGAGACGTCGTTCGTGCCGCTCTTGTCGAACGAGCGGGTGCCGGCGCACACGATCACGGCTTCACCCGCCGGCACCGGCCCCGCGCTGAACAGCTGCGCGAAGTAGTGGGTGCCGCGGGTCAGCCTCTCCTGCAGGAAGCTCTCGTCGTCGTCGGTCGTCTCATCGAGTCTCGACATCTCGGCGTACGAGGGCTCGGCGACATTGGGGTGCAGGACGTCGAGCATCAGGAAGTTCTGCTGGGTGGTGTGGGAGTTGGACCATCCCCATTCGTCCGCTGTGTCGAGGCGGTGCGTCGCGGCGACGCATTGCGCGTCGATGAGGACCTCGACCAGCCCGGTCGTCGGTGGCACGAACGCGAACGCCACCGCGCTGAAGGCGTCGCCGGAGGCGTAGTCGAAGTCGCCGGCGTCGTCGTCCTTCATCGTGATGGAGACGCCGACGTCCCCGACTGACGGGTTCAGCGTGTGGATCCGGTCGACGACGAAGTTGTCGTTGTGGACCGGGACGAACCCGAAGTTGAACCCGAAGAACGGCGGCCGGAAGAGCTCCCACCGGTGGGGGTCCTGGCTGTCGTCCGGTTCGAACACGCCCCAGGGAAGTGCCCGGTCGTGGAAGGGTGACAGGCTCAACCACCTGTCGAGGTTGTTCGTGAGGTGGAACCCGGGGCTGGCGTTCTCGTCGGCCGCGAAAACGCCGGACAGCGCCTCATGGTAGTCCGTCGCTATCGCGACGATCGCGTCACGCCGGACTTCCCGACTCCGCAGGAACGCGTCGGCCTTTCGCTTCCGGGTTCTGTTCAGCTTGTCGCATCGCGATGCCAGCCCCGCGGGCGGCTGCAACAGGTCCCGAAGAGTCATCCGTTCCTGCCGCATCAGCTCCCTCAGGTCCGCCCAGTCGTCGTCTCCGAGCAGGCGCCGCAGGCGGCGGCTCGCCTCGACCGACAGTTTCGCCGCCTTGCTGCCGCGCTTCCTGGTGACGCTCCGGAGCTGCTGTGCCCGCTCCTCCGCCGCCGCCTCCGCCGAACGTCGGGCTTGCGGGGGAAAGTAGCGGAAATTTCCAACTGCCTTGTAGATGCCGTTCATCGGAACCACCCGAACAGAGCCTTGCCTACATGGTGCTGCGGCATCTGCCCAGGTGGCCACGCGGTTTGTGCCATGTCGGCAGCGCCGCATCTACCGGCAAAAGGCGCAAATCGTCGTTAGCCCCGGGCCGAGGTCCCATTGATGTGGACCCGACCGGGGCCGACGATTCGGTGGCTCTCGGGAGAGGATGGTCGGCATGGTGTTACCCAGACGGCTGGCACAGTTCAATCGGGTCGCCACCAATCAGGTGACCGGACCGCTGGCCCGGCGGCTGCCCGGCTTCGGCGTGATCATCCACCGGGGCCGCCGCTCCGGGCGGGAGTACCGCACGCCGATCAACATCTTTCGGACGTCCGACGGTTACGTCGCCGCGCTGACCTACGGCGTGACCGACTGGGCGCGGAACGTGCTGGCGGCGGGCGGATGCGAACTCGAGACCCGCGGCCGGCGGGTCTCCCTCACCGATCCCCGCCTCGTGCACGACCCGACCCGCCGGGCCATGCCACCGGTCGTCCGCCGGCTCGTCGGGATGATCGGCGTGACCGACTTCCTCTATCTCCGCACGCCGCCCCCGGCAGGCTAGCCGTCGTCGCTCCGCCCGGGCGTTCCGTGCGGGCTCGACATCGGCGAGTCGGCGAGCTCCGCGATCACCTCGGCGTGACAGCGCTCCGGCACACACCAGCAACCGAGCCGGCGCCCGCGCAGTTCGGGCAGGAGAGCGAGGAGATCGGGGCGGCCGAGCAGATACGCCCGGTACTTCTCGAGGACCTCGTCCCGCGTGCCGTCGGGGCCGGGGCGGTACGGGCTGGACAGCGGGGACTGCGCAAGACGCCAGCCGCCACGGTTCATGGCCCGCCCGACGTAGATCACGTCGGCGTACGCCGGGTCGTCGTGGTGGCCCTTGAGGTTGACGACCGTGGTCTCCGGCATGTTCGGCTCCTTCCGTTCCCGCCCACCGTCCCAGTGTCGCCGCGGACCGCGCTACCCGGGCCCGGACGGCCGGTCGACCAGGGCCGCCAGCTTCTTCGGCGCCAGCACGCAGTAGCTCTCGGTGAGCAGCTCGGCGACCTCCACCCAGTCGACGCCGTCGTCGAGCACCATGCCGACGACATCGGTGCCCCAGCCCGGCTCGTAGAACGGGTGGCCGCTGCCGGTCAGGCCGGCGATCTCGTCGCCGGGCGACCGGAACGTCAGCAGGCAGACCGGCGCGCCGGCCGCGGCGGCCCGGGCGCGGGGATGGTCGGGGCCGGGGGTGTGGACGTGGGCGAACGTGCGCTTGCGGATCCGCCAGCGCGTCCCCACCCACGCCGGCTCCTCGTAGGTCTCCGGCAGCCCTAGACAGACGGGGCGGAGCCGGTCGAGGATCTCGGGTGGGACGTCTCCGGGGCCGGTCACGCACGCGACGGTACCCGGCCCCTCTGACAGCGCCGCCCGACGAAGGCGCTCGGCGGCTCCAGATCGTAACGACACGCCACGGGCCCGTCGCCGGCTCCGGTGACGCCGACCGTCGTACCCGAGGGGTACGACTTACCGGTAGCGATGAATTCCGGTGCGATGGACGGTCGATCGAGTAGTAGTCGAAAGAAGGGATGAGCAGATGAGCGGCGTACGGGTGCTGGTGGGCACACGCAAGGGCGCGTTCGTGCTGACGTCGGACGGCGGGCGCGGCGACTGGACGGTCGACGGGCCGCACTTCGGTGGCTGGGAGATCTACCACCTCACCGGGTCGCCGGCCGACCCGAACCGGCTCTACGCCTCCCAGTCCGGCGGCTGGTTCGGGCAGCTGATCCAGCGCTCCGACGACGGCGGCCGGACCTGGAACACCGTGGGCAACGACTTCGCCTACTCGGGCGAGGTCGGCGAGCACCTGTGGTATGACGGCACCCCGCGGCCGTGGGAGTTCAAGCGCATCTGGCATCTCGAGCCGTCCCGCGACGACCCGGACACGGTGTACGCGGGCGCGGAGGACGCCGCCCTCTACGTCACCACCGACGGCGGCCAGAAGTGGACCGAGTTGACCGCCCTGCGTACGCACCCGACCGGCCCGAGGTGGCAGCCCGGCGCCGGCGGCATGTGCCTGCACACGATCATCCTGGACCCGGTGCACCAGGGTCGGATCTACGTCGCCATCTCGGCGGCGGGCGCGTTCCGCAGCGACGACGCCGGTGCCAGTTGGCTGCCGATCAACAAGGGCCTGAGCTCGGGGGAGATCCCCGACCAGGACGCCGAGGTCGGCCACTGTGTGCACCACATCACCCAGCACCCGTCCCGGCCGGACACGTTGTTCATGCAGAAGCACTGGGACGTCATGCGCAGCGACGACGCCGGTGCGAACTGGCGCGAGGTCAGCGGCGACCTGCCTTCGGACTTCGGGTTCCCGATCGCCGTGCACGCGCACGAGCCGGAGACCATCTACGTGGTGCCGATCAAGAGCGACTCCGAGCACTACCCGCCGGAGGGCAAGCTGCGCGTTTACCGCAGCCGCACCGGTGGCGGCGACTGGGAGCCGTTGACCAGGGGTCTGCCACAGTCCGACTGCTACGTGAACGTGCTGCGTGACGCCATGGCGGTGGACACGCTCGACCCGTGCGGGATCTACTTCGGCACTACCGGTGGCCAGGTGTACCACTCGGCCGACGGGGGCGACAGTTGGGCGCCGATCGTGCGGGATCTGCCGGCCGTGCTCTCCGTGGAAGTCCAGGTGCTGCCATGATCCGGGTCGTTCTCCCGGCCCACCTGAAGAACCTGGCGCATGTCAGCGGCGAGGTGCGTCTCGAGGTGACCGGCCCGCAGGCCGGGCCGGTCACCCAGCGCCTGGTGCTGGACACCCTCGAGGCGCGATACCCGATGCTGCTCGGCACGATCCGTGACCGCCGCAGCGGCCGGCGCCGCGCGTTCATCCGCTTCTACGCCTGCGAGGAGGACCTGTCCAACGACTCGCCCGACGCGCCGCTGCCCGAGCGGGTCGTCACCGGCGACGAACCGTACATCATCCTCGGCGCGATGGCCGGGGGATAGCCGACCAGGGTGGGCGAGCTGCGTCGGGTCCGCCGGCCGGGCCCGTTGAGCAGGTTGGCACCTGGAGGCCGGGAGCGACGGCGTGCGCCGGTTGGACCCGGCCCGCCGCTGCGATGGCTGCTGGTGACCGAGCAACTACCCACGGATACTCTACGTCTCGACGTCACCGCGGGTGGTGGTGGCGGATGGCGACTGAGGTGCCACGGAGCCCGGTTGACCCAGAGGAGACGCCCACATGACCGGAACCGCGATCCCCGACGAACCTCGCGCCACCGCGCGACCGTCCACTTCACCCTCGACGGAGTCGGTGCTGCCGGAGCTGCGGGAGATGTGGTGGGAGACCGGGCTGCGGGCCCGTGCCCAGGCCGGTCTGTTCGCCGTCTTCGCCGAGCTGCCCCGACTGCTCCGGGCGGCGTTCCAGGTAAGCTGGCGGGCCGACCGGATCCGCACCGGCGTGGTCGGCGCCGCGACGGTCGGCGCCGGGGTGATGGCCGCTTTCGGGTTGCTGGCTACCCAGCAGGTGCTGGTCGAGTTGTTCGCCGGCGGCCCGACCGGCGACAAGGTGGTCGCCGCGCTGCCCGCCCTCGCCGCCCTGGCGGGCGCCACCGCGCTGCGCGCCGGCATGGGCATCGCCACCGGGTACGCGCAGAACGGCCTGACGCCCCGGGTGAGCCGGGAGGTGGAACGGGGCCTGTTCGAGACGAGCACCGCCGTGCGGCTGGAGGCGTTCGACGCGGACGCCTTCGCCGACGACATGGAACGCGCCTCCCGGGGCACCGACTCCGCGATCGGGCTGGTCCAGGCCGCGATGAACCTCGCCGCCGGCCTGGCCGGCCTGATGGCCGTGGCGGTCGCCGTCGCGGTCATCCACCCGTTGCTGCTGCTGGCCCTGCTGGTCGCCACGCTGCCGAAGGCGTGGGCGTCGCTGCGTGCGGGACACCTGCGTTACCAGACCTACACGGCCGGCTCGGTACGGCGGCGCCGGCGGTGGCTGCTGCACCGGCTGATGGCCGAGCGGGTCTCCGCGCCGGAGCTGCGCAGCTACGGGCTGCGCCGGTTCCTGCTCGACCAGTACGACCGGGTGATGGGGGCGGAGACCGGCATCCAGCTCGCCCTGGCCCGCCGGGTCACCACGACCACCGCCGTGGGGGCGATGGTCGGGGGAGTGGCCACCGGTGCGGTGTACGCGCTGCTCGGGCTGCTGCTCGTCGACGGGCAGATTCCGCTCGCCGCCGCGGCGACCTGCGTGATCGCGCTGCAGTCCGCGCAACGCTCGCTGGGCGTCGTTACCTACCAGGTGGACCAGGTCTACACCGAGGGCCAGCACTTCGGCGACTACACGGGCTTCATGGCCCGCGCCGCCCCCTACCTGACCGACCGGCCCGCCGGCGCGGTGCCCGCCGAGCCGCTGCGCGAGCTGACCGCCCACCAGGTCAGCCTCCGCTATCCCGACCGCGACACGGCGGCGGTCGACGGCGTGACCCTGAGCATCCGGGCGGGGCAGACGGTGGCCTTCGTGGGGGAGAACGGTTCCGGCAAGACCAGCCTCGCCGCGATGATCGCCACCCTGCGCGCCCCCACCGAGGGTGTCATCTGCTGGAACGGGCGACCGCTGACCGAGTGGGACGCCGACGGGCTGCGGGCCCGGATCGGGGTGGTCACCCAGGAATACCACAAGTGGCCGTTCACCGCCGCCACGAACATCGCGATCGGCGACGTCGACAACGACGCCCGCCAGGACCGCATCGAGGCCGCCGCCGCCCGGGCCGTCGCCCACGACATGATCGAAAAGCTTCCGTACGGGTACGAGACCTTGCTCGACCGCACCTTCGCCCACGGCCAGGATCTCTCCGGCGGGCAGTGGCAGCGGATCACCGCCGCCCGCGGATTTCTCCGCGACGCCGACCTGCTGATCATGGACGAGCCGTCCTCCGCCCTCGACCCGCGCGCCGAGGACGCCCTGTTTCAGGCCATCCGGGACCGGCAGGGCCGCGCCACCACCATCCTGATCACCCACCGGCTGGCCAACGTCCGGCACGCCGACCGGATCTTCGTCCTGCACGAGGGCGCTCTGGTCGAGGTCGGCAGCCACGACCAGCTGATGGTTGGCGGTGGCCGCTACGCCGAGCTGTTCAACCTCCAGGCCGCCGGCTACGACGCCGCAGTGGGCGGCGCCGCGTCGGCGCCGCGGCAGCGCCCGCCGGCCACGCCCTGAGGACGCCGCCGCGTCCGGCCCACCGGTGCGGTCACTGTTCAGCGAGCGTTAATCAACCGTTGTGGCGCGGCCCTCGACACGGCATCCCCGCGGACCGCTAATAGAGAACGCCTCTGCACGGTCCAACTGGTGGGAGGTACCCCTTCCTCTCACCGCCAGCCCGGACGCCCCTCCTGAGAGCAGCCGGGCATGCCTGCACCTGTCGGAGCCGACCGTGGACGACGTCGCCGCGCTCACCGAGACCACCGCCGCCGCCTACGTCGGCGCCGCCGCCTTCCGGGTCGGCGTGCCCGGGCACGTCGGGGTCGAACTGGAATACCCGGTGCGCGATCCGGCGTACCCGCTGGACCGGCCGTCGGTCGCGCGGCTGCGGGCCGCCGTCGCCCACCTCGGCGATCCGCTGCCCGGCGGCGGACGGATCACCGTCGAACCCGGCGGTCAACTCGAACTGGCCTCGGCGGTCGGCGCCACCGGGCAGGCCTGCCTCGCCGCCACCGCGGCTGACCTCGCGCTCGTCCGGGCCGCGCTCGCCGCGGACGGCCTGCTGCTCGACGGCACCGGGCTCGACACCGCGCGCCGGCCACGCCTCGTCACCGAGGACCCCCGCTACCTCGCGCTGGCCGCCTACCACGACCGGGTCGGCCCGAAGGGCCGGGAGGTCATGTGCAACTCCGCCTCGGTCCAGGTGTGCCTCGACGCGGGTGACGACTCCGACGGATGGACCGGGTACCGCCGCCGCTGGTGGCTCGCTGACGCGCTCGGCCCGGTGCTGCTCGCCTCGTTCGCCAACTCTCCGCACCGCACCCGCTCCGGTGTGCGCTGGGTGTCCCGACGGCAGGCGCTGCGCTTCGGCACCGACGCCACCCGGACCCGGGCGCCCCGGCACCTCGCCGACCCGCGCGGCGCGTGGACCCGCTACGCCCTGGCCGCACGGGTCGCGATGATCGCCCAACCCGATCCGCTGCCCTGGCTCGTACCCACCGGTCTGACCATGCGCGACTGGCTGCGCGGCCACGGGCCCCGGCCGGTGACGCTCGACGACCTGGAACGCCACCTCGGCACGCTCGTCCCGCCGGTACGGCCCCGCGGGTACCTGGAGTTCCGCATGATCGACCAGCAGCCGGGCGACGGCTGGGTGGTGCCGGTGGCCGTGGTCAACGCGCTGCTCGACGACCCAATCGCGGCCGAGGCGGCCGCGGTGGCCACGGAGCACCTGCGGTCGCCGCTGCGGCGGCACCGGGACTGGCTGACCTCCGCCCGCGACGGGTTGGCCGACCGGGCGCTCGCCGTCGCCGCGCTCGCCTGCTTCACCGCCGCCGCCGACGCCCTGGCCCGGCAGGGCGCGTCGGTCGAGGTCCGGCAGGCCGTCGCCGACTTCATCGACCGGTACGTCGCGCGCGGTCGCTGCCCGGCCGACGACGCGCGCGCCGGCGCCTGCGCGTTGCTGCCGTCCTGAGGCCGGGCGTCCGGTCAGGTCGAGCCGAGCGTGATCACGATCCGCGTGCCCTGCCGGCCGATCTCGAGGACGGTCCGGTCCGCGACCGCGTCCGACCAGTTCTTCAACGCGCGGGCCAGCGCGTCCAGGCCGGTGTTGAACGCCTCCTTCGAGCATTCCCGCCACCACGGCGCGACCTCGTCCTTGACCGCGTTCCACGCCTTACGCAACGCCGGCAACGACCACCCCAACGCAGGAGTGAGCGCCCCCTCGGGAACGCCGTAGGAGCGTTCCGCGGCCCGCTGATCCCACACCGCCCTCACCCGAGCCAACGCCCAGTCGTGCGCCACCCGGGCCGCACCAGCATGCGCCAGCACCGACCGCTGCTGCCTCAGGGTGAGATCAAGCGCGAAACGATACGCCTGCATACTGCGCACACCCACCCCCACTCACCCCTCCCGCGATCAGTGTTGGCGACGGGTACGACACTCCCGTAACCCCCCGCCCGAGCACCGCACCAGAACACGCCTTGACCACGAGCGCGGCCAGCGTGACGCCCGACGGCGGGTAGAACACCGCCACCGAGGACGGGTCCAGCAGCGCCCACGGCACCGAGGCGGCCAGGGCGTACGCGACGAGGACCGTGGCGGCGATCGCGAGCGTGCGCCGCAGGGCGGGATACCTGAGGGCGGCGACGCCGGCGTCGGCCGGCATCCCCACACGTACCGTCATGGACAGACCATGCACACCACCGGTCGGCCGATGAGCCGCCCTCCGGTCGAGCTTGCCGGCGTCCGGATCGAACAACCGCGCCGAGGAAGATCGTCTGCCCTGGCCGGTGCTCAGGCCACGCCCAGCCAGATCAGGCTGACCAGCCCGGCGAGCAGGCAGTAGACGGCGAACGGGGTCAGCGTGCGGGTCTCGAAATAGCGGGTCAGGAACTTCACCGCGGCGTACGCGGACAGGCCGGCGGCGATGCTGCCGGCCAGCACCTGGCCGCGGATGCCCGCGCCCAGGTCACCGAAGAGGTCGGGCAGCTTGAGCACCCCGGCGGCCAGGATCACCGGCGTGGCCAGCAGGAACGAGAACCGGGCGGCGTCCTCGTGGGTGAACCCGCGCAGCAGGCCGGCGGCCATGGTGGCCCCGGAACGGCTGATCCCCGGCAGCAGGGCGAGGACCTGCGCGGCGCCGACCAGCACCGCCCCGCCCATGCTGCCGGCCGCCAGCCGGCGGTCGGAGGCCAGGTCGACGGCGGCCTGCGAGGCGCCCGGGGCGCCGGCCGCCGCCGACGCGAACACGGTGCCCCCGTCCTGCGCCGCGCCGATCCGGACCGGCACCGGGTCGCCGGCCCGCGCGCCGACCGGTTCCGCCGTGGCGGCCCGCCGCCGTAGCCGTTCCGCCCCGAGCAGCAGCAGTCCGTTGAGCATCAGGAACACCGCGGCCGGCGCCGGCCGGCCGAGCACGGTCCGGAACGTGTGCTCCAGCAGCAGCCCGGCCAGCCCCACCGGGACCGTCGCCAGAATGATCATCCAGGCCAGCCGCTCGTCCGGGCCGGTCACCCGACGGTGCCGCACCGACGAGACGAAACCACGGACGACGCGTACCCAGTCGCGCCAGAAGAAGACCAGCAGGGCCAGCGCGGTGGCCACGTGCAGCCCGACGACGAACGCCAGGTACGGCGACTCCGGCGCGGTGACGTCCAGGTCGCGGGCCCACCGGCCGCCGATCAGCGCCGGCAGGATCACGCTGTGCCCGAGGCTGGAGACCGGGAACAGCTCCGTCACGCCCTGCAGGGCACCGATGACGAGCGCCTCCGGGTAGGTCAGGCCGTTGCTCATCGATTCTCCTTCGAAGGATCCGTGGTGGTGGCGACCGGCCGGTGGGCGTGGTCGAGCACGGCGTCCGCGCACCGCTCCGCCAGGCCGGCGGCCGCCGTGCCGGTCAGCAGTAGCGCGGAGAGCGTGAGCGCGGGCAGCAGGCGCCGCCGGGGCGCTGCGCCGAGCAACGCGGCGACCCGGCCCGGCACGCCCCGGTCCGCGCCGGCCAGGGTGGCCGCCGGCGCCGCTGACCCGGCGGTGAGCAGCGCGGTCCGGGCCAGCGCGCGGGCGGCCAGCCGGCGGTCGGCGACCGTCCCGGCCGCGTCCTCGTCGGCCCACCGCTCCACGCCGTCGCGGACCGAGCGGGCGATCGGGCGCAGCAGCGGGTTCGCCGCGGCGGCGAGTTCGGCGGCGATCACGTACCAGGCGTGACCGTGGCGCAGGTGGGACTCCTCGTGTGCGACGACCACGCGCAGTTCGGCCGGGGCGAGGCGGTCGACCAGCCCGCTGCTGAGGATCACCCGTCCCGCCGGGGGCGGGGTGCTGAACGCCTCCGGCCGTTCGGCGGCCAGCACCGTCAGGCGGTCGGTGCGGGGCAGACCGGCGCAGGCACGGCGTACCGCGATCATGGCCCGCACCCGGCGGGTCGCGAGCGCGGCGGCGCGGGTGGCGGCGGCGAGCGCCGCGACGGCCAGCGCGACCGCGATCGGGCCCGGCACCGGCAGCCCGGCGCGCAGCGCCGTGCCGGACCAGGGGCCGACGGTGACCAGCGCCGGGAGTTGGGCGAACCAGGGGAGCGCGACCAGCAGGGCGAGCGCGGTGCCGCCGCCGGCCACGGCGGCGGCCGTCGCGGTGAGCAGCCGGGTCGCGGTGGCCGGTGGCAGCCGGCGGGCCAGTGCCGGCGCGCAGCCGGCGCTGAGCAGCCAGGCGACGGCGGCGACCAGGGCGGCGCTGATCATCATGCCGCCCCGTCGGCTTCGGCGGCGGTCAGCAGGGCGACGAGCAGTTGTTCGTCGTCGGGGGAGAGGGCGCCGACGAACCGGGTCAGCACGGCGGTGCGGTCGCCGCCGTCGTCCAGCAGCCGGCGCATCCGCCGTGCGGTCAGCTCGGCCTCGTCGCCCACCGGGCGGTACGTGTACGCCCGGCCGGTACGGATGCGGGTGAGCACGCCCTTGGCGGCCAGCCGGGCGAGTACGGTCATCACCGTGGTGTAGGCCAGTTCGCCGTCGAGGCGTTCGCGCACCCCGGCGGGGGTCAGCGGGCCGGCGGCGCCGGCCAGCGCGGCCAGCACCTGCTGTTCGAGGCCGCCGCGCGGCCGGCGTACGTCGTCCATGCGTCCCTCCTCGGCGCCCCCGCCAGACTACTACCAAGTTTGTAGTAGCTCGGCGGGGACGGCGAGGAGGCGCCGTCAGGGGGCGACGTAGGCGGGCACGTTCGCCGCCACGATGTGCTGGTGGAACGTGAAGACGTCCGGGTCCCGCGGGTCCACGGTCGCGCCGACCCAGTGGTTCTGGTCGCTGCCGAAGGTCTGCACCCGAGTGAAGTTCTCGATCGTCTGGCCGGCCCTGTCGGTCAGCGGCTTGTCGATCTGCAGGAAGTGGCTGTCGCCGTTGACCAGCACCACCTGCCCCGCGAAGCCGATGCTCAGTCGGGCCAGCCGGGTCTTGAGGTCCGCGAAGTGCGTCGTCGGGTCGCCGGCCGACCACATGTCCGCCTGAACGACGATCATGACCGCTGCGGAGTGCGTCGCCCCCGCCGCCGCGAAGCCCCGCTCCAGCCAGTCCAGGTCGGCGGCGTTACGGCCGGCGTACTCGGCCGCGTCGCCGTCGACCTGCGTGCCGGCGGCGTCGAACTGCGGCGCGTTGTTGTCGCTGCCCGGCACGTTCAACCCGAGGTACGTCACCGGGCCGTACTGCCAGCGCACGTTCTCCGGGTAGCCGGCCTGCCGGGCCAGCGCCAGGGTCCGCCGGCCGAACGAGTCCGGGCCGGCGGCGAACATCCGGCGGATCAGGGCCAGCCGCTCGTTCGGGTCGTACGCGCCGTTGCTGGCCCGGTCGCAGTCGGTCCACTCGTTGTCGCCCGGCACGTACACCAGCGGGGCGTCGAAGGTGTCGAAGTTGGTCACGGCGGCGTCGTAGATCGGCTGGTCGCACCGCTCCTTGCCGTTCTTGATGTCGCCGTCGAAGGTGGTGAACGCGACCCGGTGGGCGTTGACGTCCGCGATGACGCCAGGGAACTGGGCCCGACCCGTGTCGCCGTACGGCATGTCGCCGATCAACGCGATCTCGTAGGGTCCGTGCCGCCGGTCGCCCCGGTCCTCGGCGTCGGCGCCGCTCACGCCGGCCAGCAGCGACATGCTCGTGGTGGCCGCCGCCGCCACCGCCAGTACGGTTCTTGCCCGCATGCAGACTCCTCAGTCAGGTGATCCGACCGGAGTCCACCCGGCGTCCGTGGCCGCCGGTTGGCGGGCCGGTGACCACGGCCTGAAATTCACTACCAACTTCGTAGTAGTGGCGGCCGTGGCGCTGGCATGCACGGTCAGCCGTGGCCCGCCCGGTGGCCGGCGTGAGCGAGGCACTGCCGGACGACGCGGGGCTCCTCGTCCGCGAGCCGGGCCGGGACCCGCTGCGGGGGATAGGGTCGGATGCCGTGCGGAGCAAACAGGAGTTGAGCGAGGCAATCCGCCGCGACCGGCGCGTCGCGCTGGTCGTCAACGCCCACTCCCGCCGCGGCCGGCGGCTCTACCAGGTCGTCCACGACCGGCTGCGCGCCGCCGGTCTCACCCTGCTGCACGGGCATCCGGTCGACCGGGCCGGCGCGCTGGACCGGGCCCTGGCCGAGGCCGCCGACCTCGGGCCGGACCTGCTGGTCGTCGGCGGCGGCGACGGCACGATCGGCGCCGCCGCACGGCTGCTCGCCCACCGCGACATCGCGCTCGGCCTGCTGCCACTGGGCACCACCAACAACTTCGCCCGCACCGTCGGGATCCCACTCGATCTCGATGCGGCCGTCCGGGTGCTCACCGCCGGCAAGGTGATCGACGTCGACCTCGGGCTGATCGGCGACACCCGGTTCACCAACCACGTGGGCATCGGGCTCTCCGCCGACATCATGCTCAGCGCGCCGCCCCGACTGAAATGGCTCGCCGGCCGGCTCGCCTACCCGGCGACCGCCCTGGGGCTGCTCGCCCGGCACCGGCCGCTGCGGGTCACCGCCCGCGCCGAGGGGCGCGAACACGCCTTCACCACCCACCAGGTGTACGTCGCCAACGGCGGCTTCCACGCCGGCCGCCCGATCACCGGCGACGCCGACGCCGACGACCGGCTGCTGGTGGCGTACCCGGTCGGCGGTCCGACCCGGCGGGGGCTGCTGCGCGCCACGGCCCGCAACGCCGCCACCGGCCACCGCCGCACCCTCCGCGACGAGCCCTTCCTCGCCGTGCGCCAGCTCTGGTTGGAGACCGACCGACCGGCGCGGATCGAGGTGGACGGCGAGCCGTACGGGCAGACCCCGGTCCGCATCGGCCTGGACCCGAACGCGCTGCGGATCATGGCCCCGCCGGACAGCCCGGACCGGTAGCCGCCGCCACACCCGCGACCGACACCCGCAGCGGCGGGTTGATCCCGACGCCGGTGGGTAGCCGCCCCGGTGATGCCGCCCCGGGTGGGCGGCGGGCGAAGGGGTGACGGTGACGCAGTTCGCGCTCTACGTGGCGGGCCTGGGGCTGGTCGCGGTCCTCGCGGTGCTCTCCAACCGGCTCGCCGACCGGTTGCGCCTGCCGGCGCCGGCACTGTTCCTGTTCGCCGCGGCGATCCTGTCGGACCTGTACCCCCGCCTCAACGAGCTGTCCCTGTACGCGGTGCGGCACCTGGTCGAGATCGCGCTGGTGCTGATCCTGTTCAGCGGCGGAATGGACATGGGCTGGGCGAAGCTGCGCCCGTCACTCGGGCCGGTGCTCCTCGTCGGCGTGGTCGGGACGCTGCTGACCGCCGGGGCGCTCGCGGCGGTGCTGCACCACCTGTTCGGGTTCGACTGGCTGGCGGCGCTGCTGGTCGGCACCGCCCTGTCCCCGACCGACCCGGCCGCCGTCTTCTCCGTGCTCGGCCGGCGCACCGTGGTCGGGCGCAGCGGCGCCATCCTCGAGGGCGAGTCCGGCGCGAACGACCCCGTCGGCATCGCCCTGATGGTCAGCCTGCTCGCCGCCGGCACCTCGGCCGGCTGGCCGGCGGTGGCGTCCGGCGCGGGGGAGTTCGCCCTGCAACTGACCGTCGGCGCGGCCGTGGGGTTGGCCGGCGGCTGGCTGATCCTGCTGCTGATGCGCCGGGTGGTGCTGCCGTCGGAGAGCCTCTACCCGTTGCAGGTGCTCTTCGCCGCCGTGTCGGTCTACGGCCTGGCCACGCTCGCCCGGGGCTCCGGCTTCCTCGCGGTGTTCCTGGCCGGGATCGTGGTCGGTGACGCGCGGGCCCCGTTCAAGCGGGAGATCCAGCGGTTCCAGGGCGCGTTGGCCAGCCTCGGTGAAATCCTCGCGTTCGGGCTGCTGGGGCTGATCGTGTCGCTGCGCAGCATGGTCACGCAGCACGCCTGGTGGATCGGCCTCGCGCTCGCCCTGCTCCTGACGTTCGTGATCCGGCCGGCGGTCGTCGGCGCGCTGCTCAGCGCCGTACGGCTGCGCTGGGGGGAACGGATCTTCGTGGCCTGGTCGGGGCTGAAGGGCGCCGTCCCGATCCTGCTCGGCACCTTCATCCTCACCGCCCACCTGGAACAGGACCTCCGGCTGTTCGACATCATCTTCGTCGTGGTCGGCTTCTCGATCGTGGTGCAGGGCGGCCTCGTCCCGCTGGTCGCCCGCTGGTGCCGGGTGCCGATGCGCACGATCCCGTTGCAGCCGTGGATGGTCGGCATCCGGCTGCGGGGCGAGCCGGTGGGGCTGCGGCAGTACGTCGTCGAGCCGGGCGCCCCGGCGGACGGCCGGCCGCTGTTCGAACTGAGCCGCGACGAGGGTGTCTGGGTGAGCCTGGTCTCCCGCGACGGCGAGCAGGTGCGGCTCGGCCGGGAGACCGTGCTGTACGCCGGGGACGAGGTGCTGATCGCCGGCGGCGCGCCGCCCGAGGCGGAACGGCTTTTCACCGGGCCGGCGGACTGACGCTGCCGCCGGTGACCGAATCGCACCGCCGCCGGCGACGCTCCTTGGCCCCGTCGACCGGATCACAAGGTCCCGGACCGGACAGCGACCGCCCGCGCGGTCAATCCCGGCGGTCCTCGTCGGGGACGGGGATCTCCCGGTTCTGCTCGACGGCGTCGGCCGGGGTGAGGTCGTCGCGGACCGCGCGGGCGAGGTCGGTGCGGTCGCTCGGCGGAGCCAGCACCCCCTGCTCCGCCAGGTCGGCCTCGGACGCCTCGGGGACCGCGTCGGAAACCCGGTCCGGGGGACCGACCACAGTCTCGTCCTGCCGCTGCTCGACGGCGTCGGCCTCCGGTGGCCGACGCAGCGGATCGGCCGGCTCGTCCCAGTCGCTCATCGCAGCTCCCTGCGGCTCCAGTCGGGTACGCGGAAGCGCTGTGTACCCGCCGCGGCGGCGGTCATGCGCGGCCGGGCCCGTCAGCGGCGGGCGTGGACCCGGCGGCCGTGGCCGGGCCGGTCGGAATGGTCGACGCCCCGCGATCACGAAACCGGTGTCAGCGGGTCCGTTCCACGAACGGGGCCGTCTGGTCGGCGACCTCGCCGTACTCGGCGGGAAGCTGGGTGACGACCTGCCCGTACGCCTCCGGCGACAACGCCTCGCGAAGGACGTCGAACACGGCCGTCACGCCGTCCTTCGCCTGGTCCACCTCGACATCGGCGCGCCCGCCGACCCGTTCCACGAAGACGTCGAGCCCGAACCGCTCGGCGGTCTCCCCGGAGGCGAAGGCGTACGGCCGCAGCCCGGCGGGGAGGTGACCGGCCAGGTCACGCGCCTCGCCGCCGTCGATCCGTTCCGCCAGGGTGGTCAGCGTGGCCCGGGCGAGGGCGGTCGCCTGCTCCGACGACGTCCCGGTACGCTTCGCCACCAGGCCGATGAACTGGTTGTCGTCCATCGTCAGGGCCCTTCTCTCGGCTGGATGCCCGGTCTTCCCCTTCCACGCCCCGGCAAACGGGACCAGCGCGTGCAGCGCGACCAGGGGCACCACACCCGCCGGGTACCAGAGCAGGTCGACCGGGTCGAACTGCACCCCGAGCACCAGCCGGGCCAGCAGGCTGCGCGCCGACAGCGCGGCCGGCACCCCGGTCAGTTGGAAGGTCTCCATCGCCCAGCACCAGGCGACGGCCGCAGCCCCCGCCGGTACCGGCCGCAACCGGGGCAGCAGGAGGAGCACTCCCGCGTACGTCATCGAGGCGTACAGGGCCGTGCCGGAGTACTGCTCCAGCCGCCCGTCGGCGAGCGCCCGGATGGCCAGCGCCACCGCCAGGAACAGCCCCACCGCCGCCAGCATCAGCAACCGGAACCGGAACCGGATCATCCGGCGATGCTACGGCGACGGCGGCCCCCGGGACGCCCCGGACGCCGCCGTGCCGAGCGGTTCAGCGGTAGACGTGCACCCGCACGCCGACGCCGATCACCGACCAGAGCCGGTTCATCGCCGGGATCGGCACCCGCACGCACCCGTGACTGGCCGGGTACGCCGGCACCGACGTGGCGCCGTGCACCGCGTAACCCCGGTAGAAGTAGTTCGGCCGCCACAGCAGGCCCAGGTCGCTGCGCCGCCAGCCGTCGATCCGTCGCTGGATGGTGTAGTTGCCGGTCGGGGTCGGGGTGCTGGCCTTGCCGCTGGAGGCGTCCAGGATCCGTACCACCGACCCCCCGCGGGCCAGGTACAGGACCTGCTTGCTCAGGTTGGCCTCCAGCGAATAGCCGGTGTGCGTGTACCTCGGCTTCGGGACGACCGGATGGTCGAGGGCGGCCCAGGTACGGGGACCGACGATGCCGTCCCGGGCGAGGCTGTTGACCTTCTGGAAGGCGACCACGGCGTGGAAGGTCGACGGGCCGAAGATGCCGTCGACGCCGCCGACGTCGTAGTGCAGCGCGGTGAGGCGGCGCTGCAGGGTGGTCACCGCGGCGCCCCGGGCCCCCTGATGCAGGGTCGGTCGGCTGGTCGCGGCGGCCAGCGTCACGGCGGGGAGCGTGCTGCTGCTGTCCCCGGCGGGCGACACCAGGGTGGTCGGCACGGCCAGGCCGGCGGCCAGGAGGAGGGCCATCCCGAGCGCGGCGCGCGGACCGGGACGGCGGATGGTGGGTGATGAGACGGGACGCATGGCCCCTCCCTTCGCGAACTCGTGCCCCGACGGTAGTGCGCGAATGCGAGGGCGTCCGCCCCGGACGGTCGACTGTGGAGGAAGAGTTCAGGCCACCCGGGGCGTGGGCAGGATCGCCAGGCGATGCGCCGTACCCGTGATGTCGCCGGTGCGCTCCACCGACGGTGCCGGCACCTCGGCCGCGCCCGCGACGGCGGCCGGACCCGACCCGCCGGCCGCGCCGGGGTCCGGCGGGGCGGCGGCCTGCCGCACGTCGGTGAGGAGTGCCAGGAACCGGTCCACGTCGTCGAGCGGCATCCGGAAGGAACCGCGGCAGATCGTGCCGCTCCACAGCGACAGCACCACCGCGCCGCGGTCCGGGTGGAAGCTGACCCGCATCGTCCGGTCCTCGCCGCGCAGGTCGGTGAACAGGTCACCGAAGCTGGGCATCGGTCGCACCTCTCCCATCCACCCAGCATGCCCGCTCGCCGCGCGGGCGGGAAGACCTCGACGTGCCGGTGCCCGGGGGCGCAGGTAGCGTGCGGTGCGGAAAACGCAGCGCAAGGAGGCCCCGAAGTGCAGACGACGACCGTGGACGTGCCCACCCGCGACGGGGTCGCCGACGCCTACCTCGCCCGACCCGACGGGGCGGGCCCCTTCCCCGGGGTGCTGGTGTTCATGGACGCGTTCGGTCTGCGCCCGCGGATGGCGGAGATGGCCGAGACCATCGCCGCCCGCGGGTACGTGGTGCTGGTGCCCAACCTGTTCCACCGGTTCGGCCGGGCACCGCTGGTCGACCTCTCCGGGCTCGGCGACGAGGCGCAGCGCGGGGCGCTGTTCCAGCAGATCTCCCCGATGATCGGCGCGCTCACCCCGGAGGTGGTGGCCCGGGACACCGCCGCGTACCTGGACTTCCTGACCGGGCAGCCGGACGTCACGCCCGGCCCGGTCGCCATCACCGGCTACTGCATGGGCGGCACGAACGCGCTGCGGGCGATCGAGGCACACCCGGACCGGATCGCCGCGGCCGCGGCCTTCCACGCCGGGCGGGTGGTCACCGACGCCCCGGACAGCCCGCACCTGGGCGTCGGCTCGGTCACCGGGGAGCTGTACTTCGGCCACGCCGACCAGGACCCGTCGATGACCGCCGAGCAGATCGCCACCCTGGAGAAGGCCCTCGACGCCGCCGGGGTCGCCTACACCTCCGAGGTCTACCCCGGGGCCCGGCACGGCTACACCCAGTCGGACACCCCGATGTACGACGAGGAGGCCACCGAGCGGCACTGGGCCGCCCTGTTCGACCTGCTGGAGCGCACCTTCCGCCGCTGACCGGCCGGCGGGTCGTCCGGCCCGGACCCGCCGGCGAGCTGCCGGTCGCCCTGCGGCTGGGACCGCCGGGCGACACCCAGCCCATCGCCGAGCTGAGCACACAACCGGACGATTCACCCGCCCCGCGCCGGGTAACCGCCGCCATGGCCGACGACCGCCGCACCGACACCGTCCGCTCGCCGCTGGACGCCGTCGCCGAGCGGGGTGGCCGGGCGGTGGACCGGGCCCGCGCCCAGGGTGGTCAGGCCGGCCGGTTGCGCCTGCGCCAGTTGGAGATCACCACCGTCATCGCCGTACAGGCCGGGGTGGCCGCCGCGCTCGCCGCCCTGCTCGCACACCGCCTGCTCGGCCCCGGCGCGCACGTCTTCGCGCCCGCCGCCGCCGTCGGCACCATCGCCACCGCGATCGGCCAACGGGCCCAGCGCACCGTCGAACTGCTCATCGGCGTCGGCCTCGGCATCATCGCCGGAGACCTGCTGCGCTTCCTGCTCGGGTCGGGCTTCTGGCAGACCGGGGTGGTGGTCGCCCTGGCCATCGCCACCGCGCTGCTGGTCGCCGGCCGCGGTGGCGCCCTGGTCGGCCAGGCCGGCGGTACGGCGGTCCTGATCGCCACCCTCGCCCCGGTCGAACGCGGCCTGGAACTGCCGCGGATCTTCGACGCCCTGGTCGGCAGCGCGGTCGGTCTGGCGGTGGTGGCGCTGCTGCTGCCGGTCAATCCGCTGCGGGTGCTGGACCGCGCGGCCGAGCCGGTCTTCGCCGGCCTCACCGCCCGGCTCGACGCGATCGCGCAGGCCCTGGACCGCCGCGACGCCGACGCCGCGGTCCGTGCGCTGGAGGACCTCCGCGCGCTGGACGCCGACATCGGGCGGCTCAACGAGGCGCTCAGCGGCGCCGACGAGGTGGTCACCATCGCCCCGGCCCGCTGGCGCCGCCGCGCCCAGTACCACCGGTACGCGAACGGCACGCAACACCTGGAACGGGTGATCCTCTACGCCCGGTCGGTGGCCCGCCGCTCGGCGACCGCCCTGCAGTACGGCGAGCCGATCCCGGCGCAGCTGCCCGCCGCCGTCGCCCGGCTCAGCGAGGCGCTGCGCGAGCTGCGCCGGGAGTGCCGTGTCGGCAGCGAGGACCTGATCGGCACCCGCCGGCTCACCCGGGAGAGTGCCGAGCTGGCCGGTGAAGCCTGGGCCCAGGGTGTCCGCACCTTCGGCGACGGGCTGATCACCGACCTGCGTACCGCCGACAGCGAGCTGTTGCGCGCCACCGGGTGCGCGCCGGTGGACGCCAACGGGATGGTACGCCGGGCGGCCGGCGCGGGGGAGGCGGCGCTGCGCCCGCCAGCCCGGGCGCGGATGATGCGGCCCGAACAGCACACCCCACGACAGCGGCGGCGGACCCGGATCCTCCGGCGCGGCCGCGGGCGCCGACCGGACGCGTCCCGGCGGCGGACCCAGCGGGGCCACCGACCGGAAACTGGCCGCTGCCACGACCGCTCCGGCTGAATACCGTCTGGCCATGACGATGGACCCGGACACCCTGCGCGGGCGGTTCGCCGCCCTGACCACCGCCCACGTCGCCGACGCCTGCCTGCGGGCCGGCGCACTGGTGCGCTGCGCCCCGGCGGACGTCCGTGCCGTGCTGCCCGGCGCTCGGAGCGCCGGGCGGGTGCTGCCGGCCCGGCACGCCGGCAGCGTGGACATCTTCCTCGAGGCGATCGACCGGGCCGCACCCGGCGACGTGCTGGTGGTGGACAACGGCGGGCGTACCGACGAGGCGTGCGTCGGCGACCTGGTGGTGCTGGAGGCGCAGGCCGCCGGCCTGGCCGGCGTGGTGGTCTGGGGGCTGCACCGCGACACCGTGGACATCCGGGCGGTCGGGCTGCCGGTGTTCAGCCTGGGCGCGACGCCCACCGGGCCGCAGCGCCTTGACCCGCGCCCCGCCGAGGCGCTGACCGCGGCCCGGGTGGGGGCGTGGACGGTGGGTCCCGACGACGTCGCCCTGGCCGACGAGGACGGCGTGCTGTTCGTGCCGGCCGGCCGGGTGGGGGAGCTGTTCGACCTGGCGGAGTCGATCCGGGACACCGAGCGGCGGCAGGCCGACCGGATCCGCGCCGGCGAACCGCTGCGGGTCCAGGTCGGGTTCGGGGCGTACCTGGCCGCTCGGGCGCAGCACCCGACGTTGACCTTCCGGGAGCACCTGCGGGCCGTCGGCGGCGCGATCGAGGAGTAGGCCGCCGGGTGCGACGGCTCAGGCGTTCCGGGCGAACAGGGCCAGGCGCACCCGGTTCGGGCTGTTGGTCTTGGTCATCAGGCTGGTGATGTGGGTCTTCACCGTGGTGACGCCGATGTGCAGCCGCTCGGCGATCTCCGTGTTGGACAGTCCCTCCGCGACCAGGTCCAGCACGTCCTGCTCGCGGGCGGTGAGCCCGTCGACCGGCCGGGGCGTCTCGGCTCGGGCGTGCACCGCCCGTTGGACCAGGCGGCGCAGCACCTCCTGGCTGAACGGGCTGTCCCCGCCGGCGGCCCGGCGGATACCGTCGAGCAGGTCGGCGGGGGGCGCGTCCTTGAGCAGGAAGCCGCAGGCACCCGCGGTCAGCGCCGGGTAGAGGTGGTCGTCGTCGCCGAACGTGGTGAGCACCAGCACCCGGGTGGCGGGGCGGTCGGCGAGGATGCGGCTGGTCGCGGTGATCCCGTCGACGCCGGGCATCCGCAGGTCCATCACCACCACGTCGGGCCGCAGCCGTGCGGCGAGGGAGATCGCCTCCCGTCCGTTGTCGGCCTCGCCGACCACCTCGAGGTCGGGCTGGGCGTCGCAGAGCATGCGCAGCCCTGCGCGGATGAGATGCTGGTCGTCGACCAGCAGGACGCGGATCATGCCGGCTCCGTCGCGGTCGTCGCGGCGCGTTGGCCGGGTGCTGGTGAGGGGGGTACCTCCGCGGCGACCGTCGCCGGCAGGACCGCGCGGACCCGCCAGCCCGCGCCGGTCGGCCCGGCCTCCAGCGCGCCGCCGAGCACCTCGACCCGCTCACGCATGCCGGTGATGCCGTGGCCGCCGCCGGACGGCACCGCCGTCGGCACCCACCCGCGTCCGTTGTCCGAGACCTCCCAGTGGACAGCCCCGTCGACCACGGACACCGCCAGCCTCGCCAGGGCGGACGTGCCGGCGTGCTTGGCCACGTTGGTCAGCGCCTCCTGCGTCAGCCGCAGCACCGCCATGCCGCGTACCGCGTCGAGCGAACCGACCGCCGCGTCCACATCGGCCTCCACCGTCACGCCGGCCTGCCGGGCCCGGTCCACCGCCGCGTCCAGCGCCGCCGGCAGCGCGGACGGCTCGATCGCGGTCAGCGCCGCGTCCCCGCGTACCCCGTCGGGGTCGCGCAGGACCGCGACCAGTCGGCGCAGGTCCGTCAGGGCCGCGGTGCCGGTGGCGTGCACGTCGTCGAACACCTCACCCACCCGGGGGTCCAGGTCCGTCAGGACGTGTCGCGCCACGCCGACGCGCAGCACCATCGACGCGACGTGGTGCGCGACCACGTCGTGCAGCTCGCGGGCGATGGCGCCGCGCTCGTCGGCGCGCGCGGCGCGGCTGTCCGACTCGCGTCGGCGCTGCTCGGCCGCGGCCCGCTCCGCGGCCTGCCGAGCCAGCTCGCGGGTGGTCCGGATGACCAGGCCGAGCAGCAGCGGCAGGCCGACCTCCACGGTGAGCCCGAAGACCCCGGAGGCGAACCGGCGGGGCGGGTCGCCGATCGAGTCGGTCAGGTTGACCGCCGCCAGCAACCCCGCGGCCAGCCAGACGGTCCGGGGCCGCCGGGCCCACACGGTCAGCTCCAGCAGCGCGTAGCCGGCGCCCACCTGGTTGATCGTCGTGTCATCGACGAGTTGGACGGCGACCGCCAGCAGCACGGCCTGTCCCAGCAGGTTGGCCACCGGGCGGCGGTGCAGCGTGAGGGCCACGGCGAACGCCGTCACGGCGAGGACCCACTGGGCGGCCGACGGCGGCCGTCCGTCCGGGTGCCCGAAGACCAGGTAGCCCACGCCGCTCAGGTCGAGCAGGAGCATCCGCGCGAGCGTGTCCCGCGCGTCGAACAACCGCCCCGTCCAGCCCACGACGTCAGCCTAGGGGTTGCGGCGCGGCGGCAGCGGCCGCCACCGGCGCCCACCGGCCGCGCGCTGCGAGGTGGACGGCCAGGCCGACCGGTCCGAGGAGGACGGTCAGCAGCAGCACCGGTGCCATGACCAGCGCCGGAACCTCCCGCGCCCGGCCGTCCAGCCACATCCAGCGCCCGACGAACAGGTCGAACCCGACCATGTGCGCCCAGGCCGCCGCCGCGCCGTCCGGCGTGCCGAGCAGCTCGCGGACGCCGTCGAGGGTCGGCGAGGTCACCGCCGGCAGCACCGCGCCGAGCGCCGGTAGCACCAGGATCGCGTAGATCGCCAGGACCGGGGCCACGATCACCGGCGAGCCGATGATCCGGGCGGTCACCGACCAGCGCGGCGCGAGAATCATCAGGGCCCAGAACGGCGCGGCCACCGCGAACGTCAGGCCGAACAGGGTGGCGGTCATGCCGCCAGCACCAGTTCCGGCCGGCGCCGGCGGGCCAGCACCAGGCCGGCGGCGGTCACCGCGCCGACCAGCAGGGCCGCCGCCACGACAAGGGTGAGCGCGTCGGGTCGCAGCAGCGGCTGCCCCCGCAACGCCTGCCAGGTGAACAGCACGGTGAGCGCGCCGTACGCGGCACCCGCGACGACCAGCAGCCGCACCCGGGTCGTCTCGTCCAGCCGGGTGCCCCACCGGCTCAGCAGGATCGCCAGGATCGGCAGCGCCTGCAGGGCGTGCAGCCCCACGAAGTGCCCGATGCGCAGGTCCCCGCCGGTGGTGCTCCAGCCCACCAGCGGCAGCCCGGGTCCACCGTCCGGCACGCCGACGCTGTGTGCCCCGGCGACCCCGTCGAGCCCCGTGTCCGCGCCGGCCACCATCGGTATCGCCGCCATCATGCCGAGCAGCGTCAGGCCGAGCCCCAGGCCGACCGCGTACCGGCCGGGGCGGTCGGCGACCCGCTGGCGCAGCACCACGACGCCGATGACGAGGTGCGCGACGAACAGCACCATGATCGCCATACCCATCGTCCGCCACAGGGCGGCGTTCAGCGGGGTCGTCTCGTTGAAGTGGCTGGTCGTACCCCGCAGCACCTGCTCCACGATGATCACCATCTCGATCACCCCCGTCGCGACCACGACGGTGCCGGCCCGTTCGGCGGCCCGGCTGCGCCGGGGCAGCAGCGAGAGCATCCAGGCCAGGGTGGTGCCGTACAGCACGAACGAGATGGAGAACTTCAGCGGCTTGAGCCAGATCGGCGCGCCGGTGAGGACGCGGGGGTCGGTCAGGACACCGACGGCGGAGACGGCGGTGAGCACCGCCATCGCGGCGACGAAGAGCATCAGGGGGCGGTGCCAGTGGGCCGCCCGGCGCAGTACCGAGGTAGTCATGCCTGCAGATGTTCGTGACCCGCCGCCCCGAATGCGCCCGACCAGGGGCCCCGGTTGCGGCCCGGGGTCGGACCGCCGTTCTCCTACCCTGGGAGGAGACGACGGCGGTGCGCCCCGCTCACCAGGGCAGCGGCCGACCCGGCTCGACCCGGGTCAGGCCGCGCCGAACCGGGCCGCGAACGCCGCGTACGTGGGGCCGTCGGTCCGGTCCAGGACCGCGAAGGTGACCTGGTCGAACCAGCCCTCCCCGTCGGCGGCGAGCCGGCGGGCGGCCGACAGGGTGCTCTCGCCCGTTACCTCGATCCGGGGCGGTCGCCCGCCCGCAGGGCACCCAGTGCTTCGTCGGGCCGGTGCAGGCGGGTGCCGGCGACCGCGGCCCGGACCGGCTCGGCCAGGTGGACGGTTCCGCCCCGGTCGTTGACGTACCAGCCGGCGTCGAGGATGCCCAGGGTGTCGCGGGCGATCGCCCGCAGCCGCGTACTCATGATCCATCGATTGTGCGGCGGCGGGCCGGCACCGGACGACCGGTTATCCGGCGGGCAGGTGCTGCACGAGCTGGACCGGGTTGCCGTCGGGGTCGGCCGTCCAGGCGATGAGCAGCCGGTCCAGCCAGACGTGCGGGCCCTTGAGGGCAGGTGCCCCCTCGGCGGTCAGCTTCTCGTACGCGGCGACGGTGTCGTCGGTCCAGAGGATGACCGCCGCCCGCTGCCCGGTCGGCACCGGGTCCAGGCCGTGGTCGTCCCGGGTCGACGCCACCGACGCGACGCCGATCCGGTAGCCGTCCAGCACCAGGTCGACGTGGATCGGATCACCCTCGGTGGGCACCCGGAAGGTCTCGGTGAAGCCGAGCCCGGCGTAGAACGCCGCCGCCCGGGTCACGTCCTCGCTGAACAGGATCACCTGCGGGGTACGGAAGATCGACACACCCGGACCGTACCCGGTCAGTCCGGCAGGCGGGGCATCTCCAGGCCCGGGTCGCGGCCGAGCAGGACCGCCCGCGTCACCGCGGTCGAGCCGAACCGGTCCCGGACCGCGTCGACGGCGGCGTCCAGCTCCACACCCGGGTCCCGGGTGAACGGCAACGTCAACTGCACGTGCCCGTCGTCCAGGTTGCCCACCGACACCCCGACCAGGGTCACGCCCCGGGCCTCGATCTCCGGCAGGGCCGCCCGCAGCAGCGCCCGCGCCGCGTCCCGCAGCGGCCCGGTCTGCGCCGTCGGCCTGCCGAGGGTGTGCGCGCGGGTGGCCCGGGTGTAGTCGCCGAAGCGCAGCCGCAGCGTCACGGTGCGGCCGGCGCGGCGGGCCGCGCGCATCCGTCGGGTCACCCGGTCGACCAGCCCGGCCAGCACGGCGTCCAGCTCGGCGGGGGAGTGCGGCCCGCCGCCGAGGGCGTGCTGGGCGCCCATCGAGGACCGCCGCCGCCCGACCTGCACCGCGCGGGGATCCCGGTTGTGCGCGAGGGCGTGCAGATGCCGGCCGGCGCCGGGTCCCAGCAGTGACACCAGGGTGGGCTCGTCGAGCCGGGCCACCTGTCCCACCGTCCGGATGCCCCGCTCCCGCAGCTTCGCGGCGGTCACCGGACCGACGCCCCACAGCCGTTCCACCGGCAGCGGGTGCAGGAACGCCAGCTCCCGCTCCGGCGCGACGACCAGCAGGCCGTCCGGCTTGGCCACCCCGCTGGCGACCTTGGCCAGGAACTTCGTCCGGGCCACGCCCACGGTGATCGGCAGGCCGACGTGCTCGCGTACCCGGCGGCGCAGCGCCGCCGCGATGTCGGCGGGCGGGCCCACCAGGCGGCGCAGCCCACCCACGTCGAGGAACGCCTCGTCGATGGAGAGCCCCTCGACCAGCGGGGTGGTACGCCGGAAGATCTCGAACACCGCCCGGCTCGCCGCCGTGTACGCGGCCATCCGTGGCGGCACCACCACCGCGTCGGGGCAGAGCCGGCGCGCCAGCCGACCGCCCATCGCGCTGCGTACCCCGCGCGCCTTCGCCTCGTAGCTGGCGGCGAGGACCACGCCGCCACCGACGATCACCGGCCGGCCACGCAGCCGGGGATCGTCGCGCTGCTCGACCGAGGCGTAGAACGCGTCCAGGTCGGCGTGCAGGATCGTCGCGTCGCTCGACACGACGCACATCTTCGCACAGGTGTTCGACAGATGGGCGCTGACCTGCGAGCCCGCCGGCCCGAACGGCGTTCAGCGGCGGGCGTCGGTCACGGCAGCGCGAGCACCGCCACGTGCCCCAGATGGTCCGACGCCCACCGCCCGTCGGGGGTCTGCCGCTCGTTGCCGAAGACCTCGCTGCTCACCGGAACGACCGCACCCCGGAACATGACCATGTCGATCCGGTGCTCGACGTCGCCGGCCGGCTGGTCGAGGTCGTCGCCGAGACCGGAGGTGTAACCGGGGTCGCCCGGGTGCAGAATCGGCCAGCTGTCGGTCATCCCGCCGGCCACCAGCGCGAAATAGGCGAGCCGGTTGTTCGGATCCGGCAGCTCGGGCCCGGTGTTGAGGTCCCCGACCAGGATCACCCGGCCATCGATGAGCAGCGGCCCCTGCAACAGCTCCTGCGCCTGCTGCACCCGGACGCCGGGGTGGAACGCCTCCAGATGGGTGTTCACGAACCGGTACGTCCGGGCGCCCTGCGCCACGTCCACCGCCGTCCAACCCCGGGTGCTGGTGGCACTGCCGCCGACCGGCGGCAGCGGAGTGACCAGGTTGTGCACGAAGTTCCCCGACGCCGTCCCGGTCACCTTCACCCGGCCACCGTGCCGCACCAGGATCACGTCACGCATGGTGAGCCGGGCGTCCACGAAGTGCGGCGCGCCCGCCGGGGCCTCCAGATCGGCCTCGGTCTGCACCACCGCCACGTCGTAGGGGTGGCCGGCGGCGGCCAGCTCGGACATCAGCAGCGCCAGGTAGTCGTAGCGGACCGTGGTGGCCGGCGCCGGATCGCCGATCGGCCCGGTACGCCACAGCGCCACCTCCTGCAGGCCGACCAGATCGGGTTTCCGCTCCCGGATCTCCGCGGCGAACAGCTTCGCCCGGGCGGGGAAGTCCATCAGGTCGACGTGGCTGAGCAGGGCCGCGTTGGCGGCCAGGAACGCCGGCAGGGTCGGCGCGGTCATCGACGGGGTCAGGTCACCGCCCAGGTAGAGGTTGCGGGTCAGTACCGTGACCTTGGGGCCGGCCTCCGCCTGCGCGACCGACGGGAGGAGCCCGAGGCAGGTTGCCACGAGGGCGGCGACGCTGACCAGCCGGGTCAGTCGGAAACGTGCTCTGCCGTTCATGGGCCCGGGTCCTCTCTCCGGCGGATGATCCGCGTCGGGTGGTGCCAAGCCTGCGTACGGTAGCGCCACGATGACCATCGTGGACACCGCCGTTCGGGCGGTTCTGCACACCTCCGAGCTGCGGGGCGTCCCGGGCGATCCGCTTCCCGGCCGGACCCGGGGCAGGACACGCCGCGCCCGATCCGTCCCGCCGGCTGCCCGTCGGTCAGCCCCGCACGGAGAGGACGATCTTGCCGCCGACGCCGCCTGCTTCGAG
Source organism: Micromonospora mangrovicola (assembly GCF_047200535.1). Classification (NCBI taxonomy): domain Bacteria; kingdom Bacillati; phylum Actinomycetota; class Actinomycetes; order Micromonosporales; family Micromonosporaceae; genus Micromonospora; species Micromonospora mangrovicola. Next base: position 53,194 of record NZ_JBJZOG010000009.1, read on the forward strand.
GCGGCGGTGCGCCTCCGCGGCCTCGGCGAGCGGCCAGACGTGCCGCACGTCCGGCCGCAGGCCGGCGTCGACCGCCGCGGACAACCGGTCCAGCACCTCACGACCGGGACGCAGCAGCACGCCGTGGATGCTGATGTTGCGGTCCACCGCCTCGTTGAGGTCTCCCTCGAGATCGACGATCGTCGCGGCGCAACCGCCCTCGACGACGTACGGCAGCGAGGGCGCCAGCTGGCCACCCACGAGATCGACCACCCCGTCGACGCCGCGTCCGAGCTCGGCTGCCGCCGCGGCGGGCACCGGTTCGCCGGCCCGGTCGAGCCACAACTCGACCCCGAGGCCGATCAGGCGCCGCCGATCGGCGGGCCGGCTCGCCGCAGCGACTCGAATGCCGCGAGCGACGGCCAGCTGCACGAGCAGGTGCCCGACCCCGCCCGCCGCGCCGTGCACCAGGAGCCAGCCGCCGCGGGACAACGCCAGCCGGTCGAGTGTCTGCAGGGCGGTCGCCCCGGCCAGCGGCAGCGCGGCCGCCTCGATCGCGCTCAGCGCGGAGGGACGGCGGGCGAGGAAGCGGTGCGGCACAGTGACCTGCTCCGCGTACGCCCCCCAACGGGTGCCGCGGACCGGCAGCAGCCCCCACACCCGATCGCCGACGCGCAGATCGGTGCCGTCGGTCTCGATCGAGGTGACGTCGCCGGCGAACTCGTAGCCCACCACGTACGGCGGCTCCACTCCGGCCCAGGACGGATCGGCCCGGTTACCGGCGTCAACGGGGTCCACACCCGCCGCCGCGACCGCGACCACGGCGCATCCGCCCGAGCCGTCGCTCACCCCGAGATCGCGGACGCGCAACGAATCGGACGGACCTGGCGAGTCGACCACCACAGCACGCATCGGCCGAGTCTGTCACGGGCCCGTTTCCCGTTCGGCGTGTTGATCATCACGGTGGCGGATCAACCCGACCACCCCGCCGTCAGGGCACCGTGACGGCGAGCTTGCCCAGGGCGCCGCTGAAGTCGGCGAGCGCCTGGGGCACCTCGGCCAGGTCGTACCGCCGGCTGACCGGCACCCGCACCCGACCGGCCAGCACGTCGGCGGTGAGCCGGTCGAGCGTCTCCGGGGTCGGGCTGGCCATGATCGAGGTGGCCGCCGGGTGCTGGTGCGGGCCGAAGCCGATGGTGGACGCCAGCCGCCCGTCCGGGCCGAGCAGCCCGGCGAGCTCTGCCCCGTCGCCGGCCAGGTGCACCACCGCGGACACTCCGTCCGGGGCCACCGCCCGGACCTGGGCGGCCAGGTCGCCGGTGTGGTCCACCACCTCGGTGGCGCCCAGTTCCCGGACGAAGTCGGCGGCCGCGCCCGGGCGGGCGGTGGCGACGACCCGGGCGCCGGCCGCCCGGGCGTACTGCACGGCGAGCGAACCGACGCCGCCGGTCGCGCCCGAGATCAGCACGGTGTCCCCGGGGCCGGGGGCGACGGCGGCCAGCGCGTCGACCGCGGTGGTGCCGGCCAGCCCGAGCGCGCCCGCCGTCGACAGGTCGACCCCCTCGGGCACCCGGCTGATCCCGTACCCATCGCCGGTCGTCAGGTACTCGGCCCACGCGCCGTCGCCCAGGTACGACCGCATGACCACCCCGTACACCGGATCGCCGACGCGGAACGGGCTGGTGACGCCCCCGATCGCCTCGACCTCGCCGGCGAAGTCCTTGCCGAGCACGACCGGGAACCGGTACTCCATCCCGCCCCGCATCAACCCGGCTGCCGCCTTCCGGTCAAAGCCGTTGATCGAGGTCGCCCGCACCCGGACGAGCACCTCGCCCGGGCCCGGGCTGGGCCGGGCCAGGTCGCCGCGCAGGGCCGGCGCCGCGCCCTCCGCGTCCAGCGTGATCGCCCGCACGGGCTCGTCCCCTCTCTCGCCGTGACAGCCGGGCGTCAGACGCCGCGGGCGCGGGGCCGGCCGGCGGACCGGCGCAGCGAGCTGGGCGCGTTGACGCCCGCCTCGTCGCTCACGCTCACCCCGAGCCGCTCCACCAGCTCACCGCCGAGCCAGCCGGTCACCCCGACCAGGACGATGCCGGCGAAGCTGCAGATCAGGGCCAGCGCGCTCGGGTCCCAGTTGTCGGCGGCCAGGCGCAGCAGCCAGCTCACCGCGAACAGCACCAGCACCACCACATTGCCCACGCCGTGCACCGCGCCGACCCGCTTGGCCCGCGTCCCGGCCGGGATGGCACTCCAGTCGATCAGGCCGAACAATCCCGCGACCAGACCGCCGATGATGCCCGCGCCCATCGTGTACGCGGCGGAGATCTGGAACCCCGTCCGATCGGTGATCAGATACAGGATGTCGAAGATCACCGAGGTGGCCAGCAGGCCCAACGGGAACACGATCAGAAGCGGATGGATCCCGTGACCCATCGCCTTCGCGCGACTTTCCATACCGGTCCCTCCTGTCTGCGATCCCAGGCCGGGGCCGGGTTCCCCGCCGGGACCGGAGTACACCTGCCGCTCAGGCGATCGCCTGCCGCGGGGCCCGCCGGACCACCACCAGCCGGTCGCCACGCGTGCGCACGGAGGCCCGCCCGCCGCGCCGGCGCCGGACCGTCAGGTCGACGGTGGCCCGGCCCACTCGTACGCCCTCCAGCCGCAGGTCCGGCAGCCACTCGGGCAGGTGCGGGTCGACGAAGATCGTGCGCAGCGGCGCCGCCGGCCGCAGCGCCAGCAGCGCCTGGACCAGGGCGACGACCGCGCTGGCCGACCAGGCCTGCGGGGAACACGAGTTCGGGTAAACCCCCGGGTGCGGATGTCCCGGGTCGCGGGGGAGCCCGCTGAGCACTTCGGGCAACCGGTGCTCGTCGAACAGCGCCGCCGCGGCGAACATCCCCTCCGCCAGCCGGTGCAGGTGCGCCCAGCAGCCGTACCTGGCCAGCCCCAGGCCGATGGTGCCGGCCTCCACCGGCCAGACACTCCCCCGGTGGTAGCTGAACGGGTTGTACGCCGGGTGCTCGGCTGAGAGCGTACGCACCCCCCAGCCGCTGAACATGTCCGGCGCGAGCAGCCGGTCGGCCACCCGCGCGGCGGACCGGGCCGGCACGATTCCGGTGGTCAGCAGGTGCCCGTCGTTGGAGTTGGTCGACCTGACCGGCCGCTTGTCCGGTCCGAGCGCCATCGCGTAGCAGCCCCGGTCGGGCAGCCAGTACGCCCGGTGGAAGCGGCGGCGCAGCGCCCGGGCCCGGGCCAGCAGGGCCGCGCCGCGGGCCGGGTGGCCGGTCAGGGTGAACACCGCGGCGGCGTGCCGCAGGGCGGCGTACCAGTACGCCTGCAGCTCGCTGGTGGCGATCGGGTTGGGAACCACCCGCCCGTCCTCGTCCACGATCGCCGTGTCGGAGTCCTTCCAGCCCTGGTTCTTCAACCCGGCCCGGGACCGGCAGTGGTACTCGAGGAAGCCGTCGCCGTCGGGGTCGCCGTACCGTTCGATCCAGCGCAGCGCCCGCCCGGCCGTGGGCAGCAGCTCCCGTACCGTGTCCAGGTCGCCGGTCCAGGCCAGGTACTGCCCGAGGTAGACCAGGAAGTCCGGCGCGGTCGACCAGTCGCCGTAGTAGGCGTCGAACGGGTTGAGTCCGAGCACGGAGACCGGCCCTTGCCGCGCCTCGTGCAGCGGTTTGCCCGGTTCCTCGTCGCGCCAGTCGTCCAGCCGCCGGCCGAGGTGCGCGGCGTTGAGCCGCAGGCTGTCGGCCAGCATGGTCGGCCCGGCCAGCAGCGCCTGCCAGGACGCGGTCATCGTGTCCCGGCCGAAGATCTCCTGGTAGACGGGCAGGCCCGCGATCGGCGCCGTGGGGCCGGCCGGCTCGCCGAGCGGCAGCACCGCCAGGTCGTCCACGGCGCACCGCCACGCCGCCGTCACGTCGAAATTGCTGCTGCTCAACCTGGCCAGCTCCCCGGCCAGCCGGGCCCGGCCCCGCGCCGCGCCGTCGTCGGGTTCGGCGAACGTCGCCGGGGGAGCGGCCAGGCGCGTCCCGTCGAAGACCGGTTCGACCAGCAGCTCCACCCGGGCCTCGCCGCGCGGCGGCACCGCCAGGTCGAGGTGGAACGCGTCGTCCTCGTACGCCACGGGGGCGTCGGCCCGGATCCGGACCGCGACCGCCCGGTCCAGGCCGTCGCGCAGGTAGGTCAGGCGCAGTTCCCCGGCGGCCGGGTCCCAGCCGGCGCCGACGTCGCCGACCTGCAGCCGGCGGCCCGTCTCCGCCTCGCTAGTGTCGGCGAAGTCCGCCGCGACGCGGATCTCCAGCCGGAACCGCAGCGGTCGTGCGGCGTAGCTGAGCACGGTGAGCCGGGTGCGCAGCCCGGGTCCGACGAACCGTTCGGTCCGCAGGTACGCGGCCCGCGCCGGCAGTTCCTCCCCGTCGCCCAGTTCGGCGTAGGAGAGCTGGGCGTGCCCCTGCACGTTCCCGGTGGCGAAGGGGACCGGCTCGCGGCCGTCGACGGTGATCCGTTCCCGGCTGAGCACCCGGGTGTTGTGGGCGAAGAAGCCCTGCGGGTCGGTGCCGCCGATCCGGCCGCGTACGTCGGTGACCAGGGTGCTCCACCCGCTCGCGACGTAGCGCAGGTCGGGTCGGACGCGCAGGTTGCGGACCGTGGTCATCGGGCCGCCGGTACCCGTTCGCAGGCCCGGTACACCCGTTGCGGGTCAGGGCATGGTGCGGGCCCGGTCGCGGACGATCAGCTCCACCGCGAGGGCGATGGCCACCGCCTCCACGGCGAGCAGGGTCAGCAGGATCAGCAGCTGGGTGGCCCCGGCGCGGATCGGGCCGGCCCCGCCGAGCAGCACACCGACGAACGCTCCCGGCAGGGTCACCAGCCCGACCGTGCGGGTCTGGTCCAGGGCCGGGACGAGGGCCTGCCCGGCGGCCGGCCGGCAGATCTCCAGCGCGGCGTCGCGGGGGAGCAGCCCCAGCGCCAGGCCCGCCTCGTACTCGCCGTGCCGGGTGCGCAGCTCGTCGAGGGTGCGCCGGCCGGCGAGGCTGGTCGCGGTCATCGCCCCGCCGATGAGGATGCCCGCCGTCGGTAGTACGACGAGGGGCGTCGCCGGCAACGCCCGGCTGGCCAGCAGTACGCCCAGGCTCGGCGCCACCCCGGCGGCGATGGCCAGCGGGGCGACCCGACGCGGCCCGGTCGGGCCGATCCGGCGGTTCGCGGTGACGCTGGCCACGACGTACATGAGCAGGACGAACAGTGCCGTGCTCCACCACGCGCGCAGCACCGCCACGATGATCAGGGAGACGGCGCCGAGCTGGACGGTGGCCCGGGCCGCCGCGGTCAGGATCGTCCGGCCCGGCCCGAGCCCGCTGAACCGGAGCACCGCCGCGCCGGCGAGGGTGAGCGCGGTGAGGGCGGCGACCAGCGTCGGGCCGATCGGTACCGTGCCGCCGCTCACCCGGTGATCATATTGCGGTGGGCCGGCCGGCGGACAGGTTCCGCCGGCCGGCCGCTCACGCAGGGATCACTTGGCGTAGACCTCGAACTCCCAGAGCGAGAAGCCGTACGAGGTGGCCCGCTTGACCCCGTACATCCGCACGTAGCGGGCGGTGACCGGGGCGAAGGTCACGTTGTCCACGCCGCCGTTGCCGACGGTGGTGCTGAACGCGGTCTGCCAGCTGCTGCCGTCGTTGGAGACCTCGATCCGGTACGCGCTGCCGTACGCGGCCTCCCAGCGCAGCACGACCCGCTTGACCGTCCGGGCGGAGCCGAGGTCGACCCGGATCCACTGGTTGTCGTTGTAACTGCTGCCCCACCGGCTGCTCAGGCTGCCGTCGACCGCCTTGTTCGGGGTGTGGCTGGTGAGGAACTGGGTGCTGGACGCGGTCGCGGCCCGGCCCTGGGCCAGGTTGGTGACGTCGTCGCCCCGGCGTGCCGGGAAGGAGACGACCTGCTGGTACGTGGGCCGGTTCTGCCAGGCGATCAGCGGGTGGGTGATGCCGCCGAGCCCGGACTGGGCGATGGTGTCGGCGCACCACTGGTCGCCGGCCCCGCAGTGTGAGTCGCCGGGGTAGACCGTGGTGGCCGGCGCCGCGGCCGCCTGGCCGAGGGCGTTCAGCAGCGCCTGCCGGCAGGCGGCGAGGTTGCCGTCGCCGCAGTACGTGCGGCCGAGGCCGCCGGCGACCGGGTCGCCGAGGACGGCGCGGATGTCCTTGTCGACGTAGCCCCACCAGCCGTACTGGAACGACGAGCCCTTGTGCGGCTGGCCCTGCAGCGCCCAGACGGCGGTGCCGTCCCGGCCGCCGTTCTGGCCGCCGGAGGGCGCCTCGTTGACCTCGATGGCGTCGACCAGGGCGCCGTAGAGGTCGGCGCCGAGGCCGGGCCGGAACTCCGCGGCGGCCAGCAGCGGCCACCAGGCGTCGAAGATCCGGATGGCGTCGGCGTGCTGGTAGACCTTGGACCCGGCGCTGGTCTCCACGCGGCGGGCGCCGGCCAGCTGCCAGGCCTGGAGTTTGCCCACCGCGTCGGCCAGGGTCGGGTCGGTGACCGGCTGGCTGGTGAGCACCCGCAGCAGGTTGCCGAGCACCTCCTGGCCGCGCAGGTCGGTGACGGCCGCGTCGGCCATGATCCGGACCACCGCGGCCCGGTCCAGCTTGCCCTGGGCGAGCGCGGCGCGCACCCGGCCGTCGAGCAGGTCAGCCCGGTGCACCGCGCCGAAGCTGAAGTTGCCGTCGGCGGCGCCGTAGTCCTTCGCCTGCTTGTTGTTCCAGCTGACGTAGTAGTCCTGGTTGACCGACTGCGGGTGGGCGCCGGCCGGCGTGTAGGTGGCGGTGTTGGTGTCCGGGTTCCAGCCCTGCCACTCGTACGCGGCCTCGGCCTTGGTGGGCAGGTTCGGGTCGGTGCCGGACGGGCGGACCGGGTTGGACCCGGAGTTGAAGTACGCCGCCTCGGTCGAGTTGACGTAGAACCAGTTGAACGCGTACCCGACGTCGGCCGCGGACTGCTGGAACGCCGCCGCCGAGCCCATCGCGGCCGGGTCGTTGTACGCCTGGAAGCCGATCGCCGAGTCGGCCTCGTGGCGGTACGTCGAACGCAGCTTGGTGAACGCGGTCGGCTGCCCGTTCACCAGGCCCCGGTGGGTGACGAGGCCGTACCGGGTGCGCAGCGCGCGCAGGGTGTACGAGCCGGACGGGGTGGAGTCGGCCAGGGTGGGCGACCAGGAGTTGGTGTGTTCGAGGACCTCCATCGCCAGGCACTGGCCGTGGTAGAGGTAGCGGGTCGACTGGACGGTCGGGGCGCTGCCGTCGGTGGTGCACAGCGGCACCGCGTAGGTGTCGGTGAGGTCCTGGCTGGCGGAGGTGGCGCTCCAGGCGTAGTCCTGGCCGCGGCCGAGCAGCACGTAGAGGTTGAGACCGGCGAAGGCGGCGCCCCGGGCGCTGATGCCGGGGCCCTGCAGCTCCTGGAGCATGAGCAGCTGCGGCGCGAAGTAGCCGGTCTGCGGGCCGAACACGGCGACCGGGTTGCCGCTGGTGGTGTGCTGGCCCGAGATCACCACGGCGTTGGACATGCCGTGCGCCTTCAGCCCGGCGAGCCCGCTGAGCAGGCTGGTGGTGGCGTCGCTGCCGCTGCCGCTGCTGCTGAGCGTCGCGGTGCCGGCGGAGCCGGTCCGGTTGTAGACCAGCGGCTCGGTGGTGACGGTGCCGGCGTCGGGCAGGGCCACGCTGGGCGCGTTGGCGGGGGCGGCCCCGTACGGGAAGCTCTGTCCGTCGTGCAGGGTCAGCACGGTCACCGGGTCGTTCTGCTGCCGGAACGCCTGCCACACCTGGTCGCCGACGGTGGTGCCGTACTTGGCGCGGGCGGCGATGCGGACCAGCGCGGACTGGATCTCACCGCCGCCACCTCCGCCGAAGAGCCCGCCGACGACGCCGGCGGTGGCGATGAGGTCGGTCATCGTGAAGTGTTTCGGGCTGCCGTTGCCGGTGAGGTTGTACTCGCCGGGGCAGTTGTCGGCGGCGACGCACTGGTCGATGTAGGCGTTGACGCCAGCGATGTAGTCGGTGACGTCGGTGTGAAGCTGCTGGCCGCGGGTGCCCTTCTGGCGCAGCGCGTCGACCTGGGCCTGCAGGTCGGCCTCGGTGTACGGGGAGTTGGCCCAGACGCTCTGCTCGAGGTCCCGGTTGCCGGGCGCGCCGCCCGCGAACGGGGTGAGGGTGCCGCGTCCGACGTGGCGGAGCAGGTCCATCACCCAGAGCCGGTCCTGCGCGCCGGCGAAGCCGGCCCCGTACATGGTGCCGGAGCGGGTGGTGCCGGTGATGTGCGGTACGCCGGTGGCGGAGTCGCGCACGATGGTCACGTCGGAGCGGGGTTGGATCCGGCTCTCCACCTGCGCGTCGGGCACCCCGAACGAGGCGTCGTTGTAGAACCGGGCGATCTGTTCGTCGGTGAGTCCGGCGTAGTTGTAGACCAGGTTGGCGTACTCGTCGAGCTGGTCGCTGGAGTGGGCCGGGCGGGTGCCGAAGATCTGGTGGGCCAGGATCGCGGTGAGGGTGGCGTTGCCGTTCTCGCCGGGGGGCAGGATGTCGGCGCACTGACCGAGGCAGTAGTCGTTGGGGGTGAAGGTGGTGGCGGCGAGTGCCGGTGACGGTGGGACGACCGTCAGAGCGCTCGCCGCCGCGGTGAGGGTCGCGGCCAGGACCGCGAGCCGGATGCGGGTGGTGGGACGGGGCATGGCGGATCCTCCGGGAGTGCGGAGTGGGGCCGGTGGTACGCCCGGCTGCCGCTGTGCCGACGTCTCGCCCTCCGCGCCCGGGCGTCACACCCGGAGGTGAGAATGGCTCATATCTACCTCCGGGTAATGATTGATGGAGTTCCATGCCTTGGCATAGACGCCGTTCACCAGGCGCGAATGCCGACGTTTCGCCCCGGTCAGGACTGCGGCTGGCTGATGTTGACCAGCCAGCCGATGCCGAACCGGTCGACGCACTGCCCGAACTCGTCGCCCCACATCTGCTTCTCCAGCGGCACCGAGACGACGCCGCTCTCGGAGAGCCGGTCCCACCAGCCGCGCAGATCGTCGGCGTCATCGCCGCTCAGGCTCACCGTGATGTTGTTGCCAACGACGAGGTCCATCCCCGGCGGCGTGTCGGAGCCCATCAGCGTGAAGCCGCGAGCGGTCTCCAGTTGCGAGTGCATGACCTGGTCGGCCAGGGCCGGGTCCGGGTTGCCGAAGTCGCCGAAGGTGCTGATGGTCAGGGTGCCGCCGAACACCTCGCGGTAGAACTCCATCGCCTGCCGCGCCTCGCCGCGGAAGCTCAGGTACGGGTTGAGTCTCGAGCCCACGTTGCCTCCTCAGGTCCGCGGACGGGCGCTCGCCCGTCCCGGATGGACAACGAGGCGCGGGCCCCGTGGGCGCGGTGGGGACGGCGCCGTTGCCGCCCCCACCGCTCTCCCCGCGGTACGCCGATCAGTCCAGCTGGAACGACTGGCGCACCACACCCCCCACCAGGGCGCACCAGGTGGTGGTGCTGACCTTGCCGTTGGCGTCCAGGCCGTGCAGTTCCTGCAGGTCCTTGAGGGCCTTCTTGGTCACCCAGTCGTACTCGCCGGTGACCGCGACGTCGGCGTAACCCTTGTAGTTGAGCATGAACTGCACCGCGCTCACCGGGATGCCGGTCGCGTCCTTGTCCAGCTCCGGCGCGAGGGTCTCCCAGGTCGGCGCGGTGACGGTGGCGTCGATGTCGACCGGGATGCCGTTGCGCGCCTGCCAGTCCTTCACCGCGGCGACGGTGGCGGCGTCGAAGACGCCGGTGATCGGGACGGTGTAGCCGCGGAAGGTGAGCAGGTACTGCGCCACCTGCACCACCGGCCCGCCGACGAAGCGCCAGATGTCCGGCCAGCGGCGGGCCGGCACGTCGGCCAGGTCGGTGCCGAGCTTGGCGAAGACCCGGCGGCGCAGGGCGGGGAACTCGCGGTAGAACATCGCGCCCGGGCACTGCGTGGCGCGGAAGTCCCAGTGGCCGAAGATGTCGTGCGCGTGCAGGCCGTACTGCCGGCAGACGGTGGTGCAGAGCTTGACCAGGCCGGCGAGCAGCTCCTCCGGTGGGGTCTCGGTGACGTAGGTGCCCTCGTTCTCGATGCCGATGGCCCGGCCGTTCTCGCCCGGGCAGTGCGCGGCGATCATCTGGCGGTCGCCGGCCTGCAGCCGCTCCAGGCTGCCGTGCCGGCCCTCCAGCACGTGGCCGCCCCGGCTGACGGTGAAGTGCTGCCCGGTGTCCGACCAGTGGTTCACGTCCAGGTGCAGGTCCTGGCAGTCCCGGGCGAGCTGCTTGGCGTGCTCCTCGGAGTAGTCGGTGCTGTTCGGGAACGCCATGTGATGCAGGATGATCTTGTTGCTGGGAATGGCGCTGGTCGACAGCGGATAGGCGGGTGGGCGGGCGCCCCACTCGTCGCAGCTGATGATCCAGTCCAGGTCCGCGCCGGCGTCGGCCTGCGCGGCGGCGGGGAGGGCCAGCTCGCTCCCGACGACCGCGACCGCGGCGGCGCCGAGGCCGGCCCGCAGCAGGGTACGGCGGTCCAGCTCGGGGTGGTCGAAATGCATGTCATCTCCTCTGTGGCCGTTCAGGGCGGCCCACGGCGGCACGCGGGAACGGGCGGCGGCCCGTCCGGGCGGGTCTGAAAAGGAGCTCCAAGAACCGCGCGTGGTGTGGAGGATATTGCCAAGAGGGGCCGAGCGCCAGAGCCTGAACCGGATCGATGCGCGGCATCCGGGGCGACGCCCGGTCGACGGGTCCGCAGTGGCCGTTCCGTCGGACGCCGCCGGGCGCTAGCGTGCGGGACATGCCGACGCTCCCAATGAACGGCATCGACGTCTACTACGAGAGCCACGGGGCGGGCGCCGCGCTCCTGCTGATCAACGGCCTCGGCGCGGACTTCAGCCTGCTGGCCCCGCTCACCGGCGAGCTGGCCCGGCACCGCCGGGTCGTCGTCTTCGACAACCGGGGCGCCGGGCGCACCGGCAAGCCGGACCAGCCGTACTCCGTCGAGCTGATGGCCCGGGACACGGTCGGGCTGATGGATGCCCTGGGCATCGCGCGGGCGGACCTGCTCGGCATCTCCATGGGTGGCCGGATCGCCCTGGAGCTAGCCCTGACCCACCCCGACCGCGTCCGCCGCCTCGTCCTGGTCAGCACCTCCGCGGCGGGCCGGGGAAAGGTGCACATGTCACTGCCGATGCGCCTGCTGTGGCTGCTCCATTGGCTTCCCGGGAGGCACGGCCGGTACCCGCAACCCGGGTACGCACACCGCCGCCAGCGCGACGCCGCCGTCCGCTACGACGCCACGGCGCGGCTCGACCGGATCCACGCCCCGACGCTGATCCTGCACGGTCGACGCGACCGGTCGCTGCCCCTGTCGATGGCCGAGCAGCTGCACGCCGGCATCGCCGGATCGCAGCTGGCGGTCTTCCGGGGCGGGCACATGTTCGCCTTCCTGAGCCAGCGGCCGGCCTTCCTCGCGCGGGTCGAGGAGTTCCTGACCGACCGACCCGTGCGGGGCTCGGGGGCGACGCCGGACGACTCCGACCCGGTAGGCACGTGATCTGCGTCCGACCTGCGGGACGACCGGGGTCGGCCGGCGGTGCGGCGTGGCACCCTTGAGCGGTGCAGAGCCCGAGCCTGACCGGTGTGTTCGTGGTGCTCGCCGTGCTCGGCCTCAGCAGTGCCCTCGGCTGGTGGTGGCGCCGCCGCGACGGCCGGCTCCGCGTGGTGGCCGCGTCCCCCGGCGCGGCCCTCCCGGCCGCGCTGGCCGGGGTCGGCGTACCGGCCGGCGTGGTCACCCTGGTGCAGTTCTCCGCCCCGGTCTGCGCGCCCTGCCGGGCCACCCGCCGGCTTCTGGAGGAGGTACGGGAGAGCGCGCCCGGCGTTTACCTGGTCGAGGTGGACGTCGAGGAGCGGCTGGACGTGGCCCGGGCCCTGGACGTCTGGCAGACCCCTACCGTGCTGGTGGTCGACGCGGCCGGGCACGTGGTCCGGCGGGCCTCCGGCGTGCCGGCGCCCGACGACCTCCGCGCGGCACTCGCCCCGCTGCTCGCCGGAGCGCGGCGGTGATCGGGGTGGCGTTGACCCGGCGTCGGGTCGTGGACCACGGGTGGCTCGCGGCGAGCCTCTGTGCGTCGGTCCGTCCCGCCTGACCGACCGACTCTCGCCCGAACGGAACCCCGCATGCTGCTCGACCCTCGTGGGCCGCGGTTCGCCGCCGTCCTCACCACCGTCGTCCTCGCCATCGCCCTGATCACCGGGTCGGGGCTGCTCGTCCTCGTCCAGGCCGTGGTCTTCGCGGTCACCGCCACCAAGCCCCGCCTCGGCCCGTACGGCCTGCTCTACCGCTTGCTGGTGGCGCCCCGGCTGAGGCCGCCCGCCGAGCTGGAGCCGGCCGCCCCGGTGCGCTTCGCCCAGCTCGTCGGCCTGGTCTTCGCCGGGCTGGGAGCGGCCGGCTGGCTGGCCGGCGTACCGGCGCTCGGGTTGGCCGCCACCGCCGCCGCGCTCGCCGCCGCCTTCCTCAACGCCGCCTTCGATCTCTGCCTCGGCTGCGTGAGCTACCTGGCGCTGCGCCGGCTGGCCGGCCGTCCCCTGGCCGCCCGGGTCCCCGCCCCGATGCGCTGACCCCCGGTGGGGCCGCCCGGTCCGTGCCTGGCGGCCCGGCAGCCGTGGGCGCCTTCGCATAGTCGGGGTAGCGCTCCGTCGCCGGGGCGTCCTCGGTGCGGAGCGAGCGGCGGTCCAGCTCGGAAGCAGTTGGAAACGTTTTCGTAACGAGGCCTTGACCCGGCCGTCGGGTGGGGCGCAGACTCCCGGAAACGTTTACAGCAAGGAGCTGGAGGTGCGGGCGTGGGTCGTAAACGTTTACAGGAGTCGGCCGAGGGTCGACCCACCGTCCACACCGTCGCCGCCCGGGCCGGAGTCTCCATCGCGTCCGCCTCGCGCGTGCTCAACGGCGTCGGCGGCAGCCCGGAGACCATCCGCAAGGTCCGCGAGGCGGCGGCCGAGGTCGGGTACGTGCCCAACGCCATCGCCCGCTCGCTCCAGTCCCAGCGCACCGGCCTGATCGCCCTCGCCGTCGAGGACATCGGCAACCCGGTCTACGTCGAGATGATGCGGGCCATCGAGTCGGTGGTCGCCGCCTCCGGCCGGCAGTTGCTGGTGCACGCCACCGGCGGACAGATCGCCAACGAGACCGCCCTGCTGCGCCGGCTCGCCCACCGGTACGTCGACGGGATGATCGTCTCCCCGATCCGGGTCACCGACGACCACCTCGCCGCGCTGGTCGACAGCCCGGTGCCGGTGGTGGTGGTCGGTCAGCTCGGCGCGGACGCGCCGGTCGACAACGTCCGCACCGACTCACGTACCGGTGTGGGGCTGGCCGTCGGACACCTGGTCGCGGCGGGACGGCGGCGGATCGGGTTCGTCAACGGCCCGCTCGACACCGTCCCGGGTGCGGCCCGCGACGCCGGCTTCCGGGCCGCCCTGGCCGCGCACGGCATCGCCCTCGACGAGCACCTGATCGAGGTCGGCGACTTCCAGTACGCGGCCGGCCGCGCCGCCGCCGAGCGGCTGCTCGCCCGGGCCCGACCCGACGCGCTGGTCTGCGCCAACGACCTGATCGCCGTCGGCGCGCTGCACGCCCTGCTCGCCGCCGGCCACCGGGTCCCCGACGACGTCGCGGTGGTCGGCATGGACGACACCGAGCTGGCCCGGATGATGTTCCCGCAGCTCTCCAGCGTCTCCCTCGGCTCGGCAGAGCGCGGTCGGCGCGCCGCCGAGCTGCTGCTGCAGCGCATCGCCGACCCCGGCCTGCCGCCCCGCCGCGAGCAGGTCGCGCCCAGCCTCGTCGTCCGCGCCTCCAGCGCCGCCGTGCCCGACACCGCGCCGCGGTCCGTGCCCGCGGCCGGCGTGACCGGACCGGACCTGCCCGCGCCGCGTACCCCGGAGGTGACGGCATGACCACCGTGGCCGAACGCCCCGACGTCGCCCACGGCCAGCGGCCCCGCGCGGCCCGCTCCCGCTCCGACCGGCTCGGCATCTACCTGTTGCTGCTGCCGTCGCTGCTGCCGATCGTGGTGCTGTCGGTCTTCCCGCTGCTGCGCGGCATGTACCTGGGCTTCACCGACGCCCGCGCCGGCCGGCACGTCGAGATCAGCTTCACCGGACTGGCCAACTATCGGGAGCTGCTCGGGGACGAGCTGTTCTGGAACTCGTTCAAGATCGGCCTGCTCTGGGCGGTCGGGGTGACCGTGCTGCAGTTCGTGCTCGCCCTGGGCCTGGCCCTGCTGCTCTACCAGCAGCTGCGCTTCCGGGGCATCGCCCGGGTCCTCGCCGTGGTGCCGTGGGCGATGCCCCCGGTGGTGGTGGGGATTCTCTGGAAACTCGTCTACCACCCCGACGCCGGCCTGCTGAACGAGTTCTTCCACCGGCTCGGCGCGGACGCGCTGCGCACCAACTGGCTCGGCGACTTCAGCACCGCCCTGCCCGCGGTGATCATCGTGGGCGTCTGGGCCGGCATGCCGCAGACCACCGTCGTGCTCCTCGCCGGGCTGCAGGGCGTCCCGCGCGACCTGCACGAGGCGGCCGCAGTCGACGGCGCCAGCACCTGGCACCGGTTCCGCAACGTCACGCTGCCCGCCATCGCGCCGGTCGTCGTGGCGATCACCTCGCTGGACTTCATCTGGAACTTCAACTCGTTCGGCCTGGTCTACGTCCTCACCGCCGGCGGGCCGGGCGGCAAGACCATGCTGCCGATGCTCTTCGCCTACGAGGAGGCGTTCCGCTACGGCAACTACGGCTACGCCGCCGCGCTCGGCAACGTGATGGTCGTGATCATCGTCGCGCTGCTCGCCGTCTACCTGCGTCGCCGGCTGAGGGAGGCCAACTGATGTTCGGCAAGCCGAGCCGCACCGTGCGGAGCCTGCAGTACCTCGCCCTGACCGGTTACCTGATCTTCCTCGGGTTCCCGCTGGTGTGGCTGCTGTCCACCGCGTTCAAGCCGCCCCGTGAACTGGTGCAGCTGCACCCCACGCTGATCCCCGCCCACCCGACGGTGCAGAACTTCGTGCAGGCCTTCACCGAGCAGGAACTGGGCCGGGCCGCGCTGAACAGCCTCCAGGTGTCGCTCGCCTCCGCGGTGCTCACCGTGCTGGTCGCGTTGCCCGCCTCGTACGCCCTGGCACGCTTCCGGACGAAGCTCGGCACCGCCGCGCTCGGCTGGGTGCTGCTGTCGCAGCTGTTCCCGTTCGTCCTGCTGATCATCCCGATCTTCCTGGTGCTGCGCGAGGTCGGGCTGGCCAACTCCCACGCCGGGCTGGTCCTCATCTACGTGGTGTGGGCGCTGCCCTTCGCGCTGTGGATGCTGCAGGGCTTCGTCCGCAACATCCCCCGCGAGTTGGAGGAGGCGGCCAGCGTCGACGGCGCCACCCGGCTCCAGGTCCTGCGCCGGGTGGTCTTCCCGCTGCTCGCGCCGGGCATCGTGGCCACCGCGCTGTTCTCGTTCATCTCCGCCTGGAACGAGTTCTTCTTCGCGCTGGTCCTGCTCAAGACCCCCGAACTGGCCACCCTGCCGGTGACCCTGGCCCGCTTCGTCGGCATCGAGGGCACCGCCCGGCTCGGCCCCCTCGCGGCCGGATCCCTGCTGGCCACCCTGCCCAGCCTGATCTTCTTCGCGTTCATGCAACGCCGGCTCTCGTCCGGGTCGCTCGCCGGCGCGGTCAAGGGCTGAACCACACCCCCAACCCACCACCAAGGAGGAATCCCCCATGCTCCGTAGCAGATTCCGTCGACTCGCCGCGGCCGCCGCGGTCGCGGTCGTCGGCCTCGGCGCCCTCACCGCGTGCGGTGGCGGTGGCGGCGAGGACGAGAACTCGTCCGGCCCGGTCAAGCTGCGTTTCCTCAGCCTCGCCTGGCAGAAGGAGTCGCTGCAGGCCAACAAGGACCTGGTCGCGAAGTGGAACAGCGAGCACCCGGACATCCAGGTCGAGTACGTCCAGGGCGACTGGAACTCCGTCCACGACCAGCTGCTCACCTCCTTCGAGGGCGGCGACGCGCCGGACATCGTCCACTACGAGGCCGCGGCCATCGGCGAGTTCAGCAAGCAGGGCTACCTGGCCGACGTCTCCAAGCTGCTCGGTGACGACTTCAAGGGCCAGATCGACCAGGGCGTCTGGGACACCGTCACCTTCGACGGCAAGGTCACCGGCATCCCGTTCCTGCTGGAGTCGCAGGTCGTCATCGCCAACAAGAAGCTGCTCGACGCCGCCGGCGTCGCCGTCCCGCCCGCCGACGGCGGCTGGACCTGGGACGAGTTCCAGGCCAACGCGCAGAAGCTCACCAAGACCGGCCAGTACGGCGTGGCCTGGGCGCTCAAGTCGCCCACCAACCGGGTGATGAACCTGGCGTTGAACTACGACGGCAAGTTCTTCTACACCGACGGCGGCAAGACCGAGGTGAAGGTCGGCGACGCCGAGAAGGAGGTGCCGAAGCGGATGCACGACATGCTCTACACCGCGAAGTCCGCGTCCCCGGAGGCCCTGGGCATGAGCGGCGCGGACACCCTGCCCGGCTTTTTCGGCGGCAAGTACGCCATGCTCCCCGGCTCGGTCTCGCTGCGCCAGCAGATGGTCGAGCAGGCCCCCGCCGGCTTCGAGTGGGTGACCCTCCCGCCGGTCAAGGGCCTGTCCAGCAAGCAGGCGGCCAACCCGCAGACCCTGTCCATCTCCGAGGACAGCAAGCACAAGAAGCAGGCCGCGCAGTTCCTCCAGTGGTTCCTGAACCCCACCAACATGGCCGCGCTGGCCAAGGGTGACTGGCTGGTGCCCACCGGCAAGCAGGCCAATCAGGAACTGGTCAAGGCCACCGGGGGCAAGGACGGCTGGGATGTCGCCGCGGACAGCGCCGCCGACCTGACCGTCGCCCCGTTCCAGAAGGTCGACGCCTACCCGGAGTGGAAGACCAAGTACGCCACCCCGGCGCTCCAGCAGTACTTCGCCAACAAGATCACCCTGGACCAGCTCGGCACGCAGCTGGTCGACGGGGGCAAGCAGGTTCTGAGGTAACCATGTCACTCTTGCTCGACACGTCGGTCGGCTGCCTCGTCGGCGCCGCCGTGGGCGACGCCCTCGGCGGAGCCACCGAGACGGCCCTGCCCGAGCAGATCCGCGCCCGGTTCGGCGGCTGGGTCGAGGGGATCGTCGGCCCGTACCACGCCGACTGGGCCACCGCGCGGCCACTCGCGCCGTACCACAAGGGCGACGGGCACATCACCGACGACACGTTGATGACCCACGCGCTGGTCCGGGCGTACGCGGCCAAGCGGGACCACCTCGACGCGTACGACGTGGTGGAACTGCTCGTGCCCGACCTGATCGAGCGGGTGGTCTACATCCCGGACCTGGAGCGGGAGGGGGTGACCTTCCACCGGCTGGCCGCAGCCGAGCGGTGGCTGGTCACCCGCCTGCACCACGCGCACGCCGATCCCCGCGAGGCCGGCGTGGGCAACATCGTCAACTGCGGCGCCGCCATGTACATGGCCCCGGTCGGCATCGTCAACGCCGGCGACCCGGCCGGGGCGTACGCGGAGGCGGTGGAGATCGCCGGGGCCCACCAGCACAGCTACGGGCGGGAGGCCGCAGCGGTGTTCGCCGCCGCGGTCGCCGCCGCCGCGACGCCCGGCGCGGGCGTCGACGACGTCGTCGCCGCGACGCTCGACGTGGCCCGCGACGGCACCCGCGCCGCCATCGACGCGGTGGTCAAGGAGGCCCGGGGGTACGACGACTGGAAGGTCGCCATCCCCGCGCTGCGCGCCGCCGTCGCCCCCTACGACACGGTGGGGGAGGAGTACCGCAGCCCCGGCCTGGGCGCCCGCCGGCCGAGCCGGCTGCACGCCATCGAGGAGTTGCCGGTGGCGCTGGGCATGCTGGTGGTGGCCGGCGGCGACTACCGTGCGGCGGTGCTCGGCGCGGTCAACTACGGCCGCGACGCCGACTCCACCGCCACCATGGCCGGCGCGATCGCCGGGGCGCTCGGCGGTGCCGCGGCCGTGCCGGCCGAGTGGTCCGACACCGTCGCCTCGGCGTCCCGCACCGACCTGGTCGAACCGGCCCGGGTGCTCGCCGAGGTGGCCACCGAGGTCTTCCGGCGCGACCGGGAGCGCTTCGCCCGCCGCGCCGAGCGCTTCGGCGGGCTGGCATGAGCGTGGCGTCCGCTGCAGCGGGTGGGTTGCGGCTGACCTGGGTGCAGCCGGAGGACCTGCTGCCGCACGAGCTGGCCGCCGGCCGCGACGAGGGCCGCGATGTCGAGGCCCTCGCCCAGCGCTGGGCGGCGGCCGGCGGGGAGGTCACCGCCCCGGTCAGCGGGGCGTCGGCGGTCCCGGCGTCGCCGGAGCTGCGCGCCCTCGCCGTCGAGCTGCTCGACGCCGCCGACGCGCTGCCCGGCCCGGACGCCCCGGGCGAGCCCGACAGCCTCGACGCGGTCCGCGCCACCTGGCCGGACAACTGGCGCCTGCCGACCGCCGCCGACCGGGACCGGCTGCACGGCGCCTGGCTCGGGCGGGCGGCCGGCTGCCTGCTCGGCAAGCCGGTGGAGAAGATCCCCCGCCACGGGATCCGGGAGATCCTCTCCGCCACCGGCCGGTGGCCGCTGCGCGACTGGTTCACCGCGCAGGGGCTGCCGGCCGAGGTGGCCGCCCGCTGGCCGTGGAACCGGCGCAGCGCCCCGACCAGCCTCGCGGAGAACATCGCCGGCATGCCGGAGGACGACGACCTCAACTTCGCGCTGCTGGCGCTGCGCATCCTGGAGACCCACGGGCCCGGCTTCACCAGCGCCGACGTGGCCCAGGCATGGCTGGACTGGCTGCCCGCCGGCCGGGTCTTCACCGCCGAGCGGGTCGCCTACCGCAACCTGCTGCTCGGCCTCAACCCGCCGGACACGGCCCGCCGGCACAACCCGTTCCGGGAGTGGATCGGCGCGCAGATCCGCACCGACGTGTACGGCTGGACCAACCCCGGCCGCCCCGACCTGGCCGCCGGGGCGGCCTGGCGCGACGCCGCGGTCAGCCACGTCCGGGCCGGGGCGTACGGGGCGATCTGGGTGGCCGCCCTGGCCGCGGCGGCACCGGTCGCCGGCAACGTCGACGAGGTGCTCGACGCGGGCGAGTCGGTGCTGCCCCCGGGCAGCCGGTTCACCGCCGCGATCCGGGAGGCGCGCGCACTCGGCGCCGGCAGCGACGACTGGGAGAGCATCGTGGACACCCTCTACGAGCGGCACGGGCACCTGCACTGGGTGCACGTCCGCAACAACGCCGCCCTGGTCGCGGCGGCCCTCGCCCACGGGCGCGGCGATCTGGAACGGTCCATCTGCGCCGTGGTCAGTGGTGGCTGGGACACCGACTCCAACGGCGCCACCGTCGGCGCGGTCACCGGAGCGCTCACCGGCGCCTCCCGGCTGCCCGCGCGCTGGGTGGCGCCGCTGCACAACCGGTTGGCCAGCAGTATCGCCGGCTTCGACGGCATCGGCTTCGACGAGCTGGCCGACCGTACCCACGCCGTGGCCCACGCCGGGGGTGCCGGGTGAGCGCGAGGAGCGAGCCGGTTTTGCGAGCCCCGCAGTCGCGAACGGAGGTGGCGCCATGAGCGCCCGGGTGGTGGTGGTCGGCAGCGCCAACCTGGACCTGGTGGTCACCGCGCCGCAGCTGCCCAGGCCGGGCGAGACGGTGCTCGGCGACGACTTCCGCACCGTGCCCGGCGGCAAGGGCGCCAACCAGGCGGTCGCCGCCGCCCGGGCCGGCGCCGACTGCGACTTCGTCGGGGCGGTCGGCGCCGACGAGTTCGGCACGCAGCTGCGGGACAATCTGGTCGCCGCCGGCATCGACGTGCGGGGCCTGCGCACCGTCGACGGGCCGTCCGGCGTCGCGCTGATCGCCGTCGACCACGCGGCGGAGAACTGCATCGTGGTCGCCCCCGGCGCCAATGCCACCCTGACCGCCCTCGACGACGCCGACCGGACCGCCGTTGCCGCCGCCGACGTGCTGCTGCTGCAACTGGAGGTGCCGCCGGCGGCGGTGGGCCAGGCCGCCGGCTGGGCCCGCGACGGCGGTACCGCGGTGGTGCTCAACGCCGCGCCGGCCCGGCCGCTGCCCAGCGAGCTGCTCGACCTGGTCGACGTGCTGGTGGTCAACGAGCACGAGGCCGCGGTCGTCGCCGGGGTGTTCACCGACGAGCCCGCCGCCCTGCTGGACACGCTGGTCACCCTGGTGCCCCGGGTGGTGCTCACGCTCGGCGCGCGCGGCGCCGCGTACGCCGACCGCGGCGGGGCCCGCGTCGAGGTGCCGGCACCGAAGGTCGACGCGGTGGACACCACCGCCGCCGGCGACGCGTTCACCGGTGCCCTCGCGGTCGCCCTCGCCGAACGTGGCGGCCTCACCGCCGACACCGCCACCGCGGTGCTGCGCTGGGCGTGCGCAGCCGGCGCGGCCTGCGCCCGGCGTGCCGGCGCGTCCACCGCGCTGCCCGAGCGCACCGCCATCGAGGCGCTCTGCGCCGCCACCTACGGAGGGGCCGAGTGAGCTTCAACCCGTACGTGCCCCGGCCCATCGACCGGCCGACCGAGGTGCCGCTCGGCACGCACGCCGACCTGACCACCCTGGACGAGGCGAAGATCTTCGCCGCCCCCGACGATCCGGCCGACTGGCGGGAGCAGCTCACCCGGTGGCGGGCCGACGCCCGCGCCCGCCTCGGCTACACCGGCGCGCACTACGACGAGATCCCCGGGGACTGCTTCACCGTCTGCCTCGCCTGGCTCTGGGACGAGACGCTGTACGACCACGAGCGGGGCGTGTTCACCGTCGAGGCGTTCCTCGACGCCGCGCGGCGCGACTTCGGCGGCTTCGACGGGGTGGTGCTCTGGCACGCCTACCCGGTGATCGGGCTGGACGAGCGCAACCAGTTCGACTGGTACCGCGACGTGCCCGAGCTGCCCGACGTGGTGCGCACCTTCCAGGCCCACGGGGTCCGGGTGTTCGTGGACTACAACCCGTGGGACACCGGCACCCGGCGGGAGGCCGGCGCCGACGCCGAGGAGGTCGCCGCGCTGGCCGCCAGCCTCGGGGTCGACGGGGTCTTCCTGGACACCCTGAAAGAGGGCGCCGGTGAGCTGCGCAAGGCCCTCGACGCCGTCCGGCCCGGCCTGGTCCTGGAAGGGGAGAGCCGGGTGCCGCTGGCCCGCATCGCCGACCACGCCATGTCCTGGGCCCAGTGGTTCGCCGACTCCGACACCCCGGGCGTGCTGCGGGCCAAGTGGTTCGAACGCCGGCACGTGCTGCACCACACCCGCCGCTGGCACCGCAGCCACCTCGACGAGCTGCACTCCGCCTGGCTCAACGGCTGCGGGGTGCTGGTGTGGGAGAGCGTCTTCGGCGTCTGGGTCGGCTGGAACGACCGGGACAAGGCCGTGCTGCGCGCCATGCGGCGGGTGCAGGCCGGACACGCCGCGTGGTTGCGGTCTGGGGACTGGGTCCCGCTCGCCGACCATCCCGGCACCGGCCAGGTGTACGCGTCCCGCTGGACCCACGACGACCGGCCGCTGTGGACGGTGGTCAACCGGGGCGCCGACCACGACGGGCCGTGGCTGGTCACCGACCGCCGGCCGGAACGTTTCGTGGACCTGGTCACCGGCGCCGAGCTGACCGTCACCGAACTCGACGGCGGCCGGGTCGCCGTCGGCGGGCCGCTGCCCGCCGGGGCGATCGCCGCCGTGGTCGCCACCGACGTTTCGGTGCCCCGGCACGCGCCGCCGACCGGCGACGCGTCCTTCCCCGCCCGCGCCGCCGTCCGCACCCGCGTCCCGCAGGCCCGGCTGGCCGCCCTGCCCGACGGCATGGCCACCGTCGAGGCCGGTCGCCACGAGCTGACCGTCCACCATCGGGTCCGGGAGACCGGCCTGTACGGCGAGGCCCCCTACGTCGACGAGTGGAAGCCACTGCCGCCCCGGCTGCACCACGCCGGCACCCTGCACCGGAGCGTCCGGCTCGGCCGGTTCGCCATCGACACCCACGAGGTCACCCACGGCCAGTACGCGCGCTTCCTCGCCGCCACCGGCTACCGGCCGGTGCGACCGGAACGGTTCACCGCCGGGCAGGGCCCCGCCGACGCCCCGGTCACCGGCGTCGAGCTCGCCGACGCCCGCGCGTACGCGGACTGGGCCGGGATGCGGCTGCCCACCGAGGACGAGTGGCAGGTGGCCGCCGGGGCCGGACTGCTCGTGCGGCGGGAACCCCTGGTGTGGAACCTGACCGAAAGTGAACACACCGATGGGCGGACCCGGTTCGCCATCCTCAAGGGCGGCTGCGCGTACCGGGCCGAGGGCTCCGACTGGTACCTCGACGGCGGCCCGCAGCCCCCCGACGTCTCGGTGAAGCTGCTGCTCACCGGTGCCGGCCTCACGCGCTCCACCTCGGTCGGCTTCCGCTGCGCCGCCGACCTGCCCGGGGCGGCGTGATGACCGCACCGCTGCACGGGATCAAGGTCGTCGACCTGGCGACCCTGTTCGCCGGGCCGCTCGCCGCCGCGTTCCTCGGCGATTTCGGCGCCGACGTGATCAAGGTGGAGCACCCGGCCAAGCCCGACCCGTCCCGGGGCCACGGCCCCGCCAAGGACGGGGTCGGCCTGTGGTGGAAGGTGCTGGGCCGCAACAAGCGCACGGTCACCTGCAACCTGTCCGACCCGCAGGGCGCGCAGCTGCTGCGCCGGCTGCTCGCCGACGCCGATGTGCTGGTGGAGAACTTCCGCCCCGGCACCCTGGAACGCTGGGGCCTCGGCCCGGACGAGCTGCACGCGGTCAACCCGCGGCTGGTCATCGCCCGGATCAGCGGCTTCGGCCAGCTCGGTCCGTACGCGCCCCGGCCCGGCTTCGGCACCCTCGCCGAGGCGATGAGCGGGTTCGCCGCCGCCACGGGCGAACCCGACGGGCCGCCCACCCTGCCCCCGTTCGGGCTCGCCGACTCGGTGACCGCGCTCGCCGGCGCGTACGCGGTCATGCTGGCCCTGCGCT
Source organism: Micromonospora mangrovicola (assembly GCF_047200535.1). Classification (NCBI taxonomy): domain Bacteria; kingdom Bacillati; phylum Actinomycetota; class Actinomycetes; order Micromonosporales; family Micromonosporaceae; genus Micromonospora; species Micromonospora mangrovicola. The sequence goes on from NZ_JBJZOG010000009.1 coordinate 76,245, forward strand.
CCCGCGACCTGTCCGGCCGGGGCCAGGTGGTCGACCTGGCCATCATCGAACCGATCATGGCGATGCTCGGCCCGCAGATCACCTGGTACGACCAGCTCGGCTACGTCCAGCCCCGGCTGGGCAACCGGTCGAACAACAACGCCCCCCGCAACACCTACCGCTGCGCGGACGGGCGGTGGGTGGCGGTGTCCACCAGCGCGCAGAGCATCGCCGAGCGGGTCATGCGCCTGGTCGGCCGGCCCGAGCTGGTCGACGAGCCGTGGTTCGCCACCGGCAGCGGCCGGGCCGCGCACGCCGACGAACTCGACGCCGCGGTCGGCGCCTGGGTGGCCCGGCGTGGCCGGGACGAGGTGGTGGCCGCCTTCGAGGCGGCCCAGGCGGCGGTCGCCCCGGTCTACGACGTGCGGGACATCCTCACCGACCCGCAGTACGCGGCGCTCGGCACCGTGGCCACCGTCCCCGACGAGGAACTGGGGGAGGTCCGCATGCAGAACGTCCCGTTCCGGATGTCGGCCAGCCCTGGCGAGATCCGGCACGCCGGCCGCCGCCACGGCCAGGACACCGAGGCGGTTTACCGGGCGCTCGGCCTGACCGCCGAGGAGCTGGCGACGCTGCGCGAACGCGGGGTGATCTGATGCTGCTCACCTGGCTCTACGTGCCCGGCGACCGGCCCGACCGGTTCGCCAAGGCGGTCGCCTCCGGCGCCGACGGGGTCATCCTCGACCTGGAGGACGCCGTCGTCGCCGGGCGCAAGGCGTACGCCCGCGACGCGGTCGCCGAGTTCCTCGCCGGGCCGCAGCCGCTGCCGGTCCAGGTCCGGGTCAACGAGCTGACCGGCCCGGACGTCGACGCCGACCTGGCCGCGGTCGCCGCCGCCCCCGGGCTCGCCGGGTTGCGGCTGCCGAAGGTGGAGTCCGCGGCGACGGTCGCCGCCGTCGCCGCCCGGGTCGACACCCCGCTGCACCCGCTGATCGAGTCGGCGGTGGGCCTGGAGTCGGCGTACGCCATCGCGGGCGCGCACCCCGCGGTGGCCTCGCTGGGGCTCGGCGAGGCCGACCTCCGCTCCGACCTGGGCGTCGCCGACGACGGCCTGCTCTGGGCGCGCGGCCGGATCGTGGTCGCGTCCCGGGCGGCCGGCCTGCCGCCGCCGGCCATGTCGGTGTACGCGAACGTGGCGGACCTCGACGGGCTGGCCGCCTCGTGCGCCGCCGGGCGGCGGCTCGGTTTCCTCGGCCGGGCGGCCATCCACCCGCGCCAGCTTCCGGTGATCGCCGAGGCGTTCCGCCCGGCCGACCGCGAGGTGGCCCTGGCGCGGGAACTGCTCGCCGCGGTCGCCGACGCGCAGACCCGCGGCACCGGCACCGTGGTGCTGCCGGACGGTCGCTTCGCCGACCGGGCCATGGTCGCGGCGGCCCGTCGGGTGGTCGACCTCGCCGCCCGCTACGCCGCCTGACCGGCTCGCCCGTCCGGCGCAGGACGCCCGCGGCGCACCGGGCCGCTCAGCCGGCCAGCTCGGCCAGCGGTCCGGTCGGCAGGGCGATCCAGCCCTCCACCCGGGCGAGCGGCAGGTCCGCCGGCGCGGGCCGGCTCACCCGCCCGAGGGCGGCGGCACGGGCGGCCAGGGCGGCGACCACCGCGTCGAGGGCGTGGTCGCTGCGCCGGCACGCCGCCTCGTGCCCGCCGAGCCGGAGCCAGGGCGCCGCCCCTGTCAGCCGGTCGACCAGTTCGCCCAGCGCGGGGCCGTTGCCGGTGCCTTTGTATCGGCGGTGGGGGAGCTCCCACAGCTTCAGCGACCCGGCCGGGTAGACCTCCACCACGGCGCCGGCTCCGCTCCGGTCGACGGGCCGCCCCCTCGCGGCCAGCGCGGCCAGCAGCGCCGCGCAGCGCATCGCGGTGTGCGCGATCCGGTCTGCGGCGACACTCAACGGCAGGTGACCGGTGGTGTGGTGGGTGAGCAGATCCGTCCGCCGCCACGCCAGTTCCCGGCGCCACTCCCGTCCGACCAGCTCGGGGGTGACCAGGGAGCCGGCGTGATGGGCGACGAGGAACTCCACGAACGGCGCGGGCCAGCCCAGCGGACAGTCGATCCCTGTCTTGTCGGCCGGTGCGAGCGCGGCGAGCAGGGCGTCGTCGTCGGCGCGTTCGGTCAGCGCCTCCAGCGTCGCGCATTCGTCCGTCCAGCGCACGGAGGCGACCGCGGTGGTGCGGGGTTCGGCGGCCAAATCGATTCCGACGGTCAGCACCGGCCCACCCTAGGCCGGCCCGGCCTGGCGGGGCACTCGTGCCGCCCCGCCAGGCCGGGCTCACCGGTCGTCCTCCGTGCCGATGATGCGGGTGAGCTGGTCGACCCGGCGCAGCCGGCCGTCCGGGGCCAACTGGCCGAACATGTGGATCTCGGTGATGACGTCGCGGCCGCGGGACAGCGCGATCAGCGTGTAGCGGGCGGCCACCCGGTCGCCGCAGACCAGAGCCTCGTGGACGTCCACCTCGCAGCGGGTCACCGTGCGGCGGACCGGCCGGGCGTGCGCCGTCAGGCGCTCCCGGTCGAGGTGGAGCCCGTCGCTGTACCAGGCGATGTCGGGGGTGTGGTAGCGGTCGGTCACCACACCCGGGTCCTCGTCGCCGAAGGCGATCTCCTGCACGTACGCCCGCAGATAGTTCGTCAGGTCGTCGCGCGGGCTGGGGGATGAATCGGTTGACATGGCGTCCCTTCGATCCCTACCTCTGACGTTGCTGTCAAGGCTAGGGGGTCTTCGGTAGTCTTGACAACCGTGTCCGAGCAAAGTTCTCCCGGGCGGCGCCGGCGGGTCCGCGCCGAGGCCCGTCGCAGTATTTCGGCCATTCTCGACGCCGCCGTCCGGGTGCTCAGGGACCGACCACAGGCCACCATGGAGGATTTCGCCACCGCCGCAGGCCTGTCCCGGCAGACCGTCTACGCGCACTTCCCGTCGCGGGATGCGCTCATTACCGCCGTCTACCAGCGGATGACCGACGAGGTCCTCGCCGCCCTCGACGAGGCGCAACTCGACGAGGGGTCGGCGTCGGAGGCGCTGCTGCGCCTGCTGCGGGTCAGCTGGGGAACCTTCGACCGCTACCCGACCCTGCCACCGCCACCCGGCGCGGCCGACGTCGAGCTGCACCAGCCCGTCTTCGACCGGCTCTCCCGGCTCATCCGGCGGGGACAGCGGGTCGGCGAGTTCGATGCCGACGCCACACCCGGCTGGCTCTTCGCCGCCACCATCGCGCTCGGCCACGCCGGCTGGGCGGAGGTCACCGCCGGCCGGATGTCCGCCGCCGACGCGGCCGCCGCGGTGCAGACCGCTGTCCTACGGGTGTACGGGGCGAAGGCGCCCGCCTCCTGAGCCCGCGCCGTCTCAGCCGCTGTCGTCCGCCCACTCGACGCCCGGCCATCGGCCCGCCGCGGCGAGGAAGTGCGCGACGAGCGCGGGCAGCCGGTCGACCTCCACCGTGTCCCGGTCGGCGTACCGGTCGACCTGGCCGTTGTTCAGCCTGTACTCGCCGACCACGTCCGGTGGAGCGGTCGGGTCGACGGCGTGGCGGCCCACGTCGCCCGGCTCGCGCAGGTGCAGCACCAGCGCGCGGCGCCCGCCGACGACCACGCCCAGCACCGCCCCCTGAGGATGCTCCCACCACACCTCGCCGCGCCCGGCGGAAACCACCCGGCTGAGGCGGTTCACGGGACGGGCCAGGTGACGGCGACGGTGGTGTGCCGGCGGGGCAGCAGGAGCCGCGGACTCTCGGTCGGGGCCAGGGCGGTGCCGGCGCGGTGCACGGTGATGCGCGGCCCCGGGCCGTGCCGGTGGCGCCGGTCCCAGGCGTCGAGGAGGTGGAGCAGGTCGACCACGAGGCGTTCGGCGTGCGGCCCGAAACCCTGCGCGCCGAACTGCCAGGCGTCGGCGTCGATCTGCCGGAGGGCGAGATGGGCCAGGCTGTCCGCCGAGACCAGGGTGGGGCAGGCGGTCGAGTTCTGCGGCCGGAGCCGCCCACCCACCCGGGACGGGTCGACGGCGAGCAGGCCGTACGGTCGCGGCTGGCTGGCCAGCCACAGGTGCAGCGAGTCGAACGGCTCGGTCGCCGACGTGGTGACCGCCGACCACGCCTCCCACAGCGGCCCGTCGAGCGCGGCGCCGAGGACCGCGGGGTCGACGTCGGTGGCGTTGTCGTCCACCGCCAGCACGACCGCGTCACCGCGCAGCGGCAGTCGCCGTACCGCCCGGGCCCCGGCACCCTGCATGGGCACGAACCCGCATGGCAGCGCGGAGGCGGCGACCAGGTGGTCGCCGTCGCGGATCAGGGCCACGCTGCGGGTGTTGCCCCGGATGCGCAGCGGCGCGACGAGGACGCCGCCGGGTGCGAGCTGGTCCGTCCACGCCGGTGGGACGTCGCCGGCCTCGACGGTGACGATGACGGCGTCGTACGGCGCGGCCGCCGGGTGGCCGTACTCGCCGTCGGTCTCGACGACGCGCACCTGCGGGTAGCCGGCGCGGGCCAGGGCGGCGCGGGCGTGCCCGACCACGTACGGGTCGATGTCGATGCTGGTGATCCGCCCGTGCGGGCCGACGACCTCGGCGAGCAGGGCCGCGTGGTAGCCCCCGGAGCCGACCTCCAGCACCCGGGCGCCGGGAAGCAGCGCCGCCTGCTCGATCATCAGTGCCTGCAACCAGGGCGCCGACACCGAACTGGTGGCCCGGCCGCCCGGGTCGCGCCGGGTCACCACCACCTGGTCGGCATAGGCGGTCGCCAGGTCGGTGCCGGCGGGCACGAACGCCTCCCGGGGCACCGTCCGGAACGCCGCCTCGACCGCGGCCGATCTGACCGCACCACCGGCCACAAGGGCGTCCGCCAGCGCCTGGCGCAGCTCATGAGCAGTGGTCACCGGGGTCCTCTCGCACGGGCTGTGCCGGCTCGGCGGATCAGCCTCGCCGCAGGATCGCGTAGACCACCCGGCTGGCGCCGAACTCGGAGACGGTAACCAGTTTCCGGCCGTACGCCTCGAGCACCTCGGCGGCCGCCACCGTCTGGGTGACCGCGTCGGCGCTGGCCGCATGGGCGACGACCAGCAGCAGCCGGTAGGGGTAGGCGCGGAGGTCGACCTCGTTGCCGAGGATCGCGTGGGCAGGAACGGTGCGGCTGCGGACGATCCGATCGAGGCTTGCCCGGGCGGCCATACCGGCACCATATCGTCGGCCTGCGACAGCGCGACGCAACGCCCTCCGGGCTTGCGGGCCGGCGTGGGCCCGATCGTCGCCCGGCAGCTCCAACAACTCCCTGACCGTCCGCCGGCGCTCCTCGACGTTGGTCTGCGAGCAGGCGGCCAGCGGGTTCAGCTCCACCTCGCTGCCATCAACCAGGTGGAGGAGGTGCACCTGCCCCCCGGCCAACGGCCCGCAGGTCACGTTCCGGATGACCCACCGGTGGAGTCGACGCCGCCATTGCGGCCCCACCCCGGATCCGGCGTCCGGCCCCGAACAAAGATTGCACTGTGCAAGGAATCTCCCCGTCGGCGTGGTTGCCGACCTCCCGGCCGGGGTAGCGACCTCCATGGCGCACACATCGCAAGGAGGCCCCCCATGGCACAACCGCACGTCGTCATCGTCGGCGCGGGCTTCGCCGGGTTCCACGCCGCGCGGCGGCTGTCCCGCGTCGCCCGGGGCCGCGCCGACGTCACCCTGGTGAACCCCACCGACTACTTCCTCTACCTGCCGCTGCTGCCCGAGGTGACCGGCGGCGTCCTCGACCCCCGGCACGTCGCCGTGCCGCTCACCGCAGCGCTGCCCGGCGTTCGGCTGGTGCTCGGGGAGGTCGACGAGCTGGACGTGACCGGCCGGCGGGTCGGCTACCGGGATCCCACCGGCAGGCGGGACGGCCTCCGGTACGACCGGCTCGTGCTCGCCGCCGGAAGCGTCAACAAGCTGCTGCCGATCCCCGGCGTCGCCGACCACGCGCACGGCTTCCGGGGCATCCCGGAGGCGCTCTACCTGCGCGACCATTTGATTCGCCAGCTGGAACTCGCCGACGCCGCCGACGACCCGGGCGAGCGGGCCGCGCGCTGCACCTTCGTGGTGGTCGGCGCCGGCTACACCGGCACCGAGGTCGCCGCGCAGGGGCAGCTGTTCACCGAGGAACTGGCCCGCCGCCACCCCCGGCTGGCCGACGTGCCGATCCGCTGGCTGCTGCTGGACACCGCCGACACGGTGCTGCCCGGCATGCAGCCCCGGCTCTCCGCCACCGCCGGACGGGTGCTGCGCGACCGCGGCGTCGAGGTCGACCTCGGCGTCTCGGTGCAGGAGGCCACCGCCACCGGCGTACGGCTGACCGACGGCCGGACGCTCGCCACCCACTCACTGATCTGGTGTGTCGGGGTACGCCCCGACCCCCTCGTGGAGGCCACCGGCCTGCCGGTGGACCACGGCCGGCTCAAGGTCGACGAGTACCTGGCCGTGCCCGGGCACCCGGAGATCCTGGCCTGCGGCGACGCCGCCGCCGTGCCGGACCCGCAGCATCCGGGCCGGGCCACGCCGATGACCGCGCAGCACGCCGTACGCCAGGGCCGGCTCGCCGCCGACAACATCGCGGCCAGCTACGGCACCGGCCGCCGGCGTCCCTACCGGCACCGGGACCTCGGCTTCGTGGTCGACCTCGGCGGCTGGCAGGCGGCCGCCGCCCCGCTGCACGTACCCCTGTCCGGGGCTCTCGCGCGGGCGGTGACCCGCGGCTACCACCTGGCCGCGCTGCCGGCCGGCCGGGCCCGGGTGGCCGCCGACTGGCTGCTCACCGCGTTGGGCTCCCGCCCGGCCGTCGGCCTCGGCCTGGTGCCCGGGCCGGCCGTGCCGCTGGAGACCGGCGCCCCGGAAACCCTGCACGCCTGAGAGGAGGCGCCGTGCGCGCCCTGACCGTCGTCCCGCAGAACGCCGACACCGCCGCCCTGACCGAGCTGCCCGACCCCACCCCGCACCACGGGGAACTGCTGGTCAAGGGGATCGCGCTGGGCATCTGCGGCACCGACAAGGAGATCGTCCAGGGCCGGTACGGCTGGGCCCCACCCGGCCGCGACCGGCTCGTCCTCGGCCACGAGTCCCTCGGCCGGGTGCGCCACGCCCCGGCCGGCGCCGACTTCGCCGACGGGGACCTGGTCGTCGGGGTGGTCCGCCGGCCCGACCCGGTGCCCTGCGGCGCCTGCGCCCGTGGCGAGTTCGACATGTGCCGCAACGGCCGCTACACCGAGCGGGGCATCAAGGAGCGCGACGGCTACGGCAGCGAACTGTGGACCGTGGAGACCGGCTACGCGGTCAAGCTCGATCCGAAGCTGGCCCGGGTCGGCGTGCTCATGGAACCCACCAGCGTGGTCGCCAAGGCCTGGGAGCAGGTCGACCGGGTCGGCGCCCGCTCCTGGTACGAGCCGCGTACCGCGCTGGTCACCGGCGCCGGGCCGATCGGCCTGCTCGCCGCCCTGCTCGGCGTCCAGCGCGGCCTCGACGTACACGTGCTCGACCTGGCCGACGACGGCCCGAAGCCGGCGGCGGTGGCCGCGCTCGGCGCCACCTACCACAGCCAGCCGGTCACCGAGGTCGCCGACAAGCTCCAGCCGGACGTCGTCATCGAGGCCACCGGCGTCGGCCGGGTGGTCGTCGACGCGATGAACGGCACCGGCGCGTACGGGATCGTCTGCCTCACCGGCGTCTCCTCCGGCGGCCGGACCATCCCGGTCGACGCCGGCGCCACCAACCGGGCTCTCGTGCTGGAGAACGACGTGGTGATCGGCTCGGTCAACGCCAACCTGCGGCACTACGCGGCCGCCGCCGACGCCCTCGCCGCCGCCGACCCGGACTGGCTGGAACTCCTGGTCACCCGCCGGGTGCCACTGAGCCGGTTCGCCGAAGCGCTCAGCGCGCGACCCGACGACATCAAGGTCGTCGTCACCTTCGACTGAGAGGAGCCCGCCGTGCCACGTCCGATCGAGGACTACGCCGTCGTCGGCGACCTGCACACGGCCGCGCTGGTGGCCCGGGACGGCTCGATCGACTGGCTCTGCCTGCCCCGCTTCGACTCGCCGGCCTGCTTCGCCGCCCTGCTCGCCGACGAGGAGGCCGGGCGTTGGCTGCTCGCCCCGGCCTCGGGTGGCACCGCCGCCCGCCGCCGCTACCGGGACGACACGCTGATCCTGGAGACCGAGTGGGACACCCCGGACGGCACCGTCCGGGTGGTGGACTTCATGCCGCCGCGCGGCGAGGCCACCGACGTCGTCCGCGTCGTGGAGGGGCTCACCGGCCGGGTGCCGATGCGGATGGACCTGCGGCTGCGTTTCGACTACGGGCACATCGTGCCGTGGGTCCGCCGCCACGGCCGCGACCTGGGTGCGGTCGCCGGACCGGACGCCGCGTGGCTGCGCACCGACGTCGCGCTGCGCGGCGTCGACCGGACCACGGTCGCCGAGTTCACCGTGGCGGCCGGCGAGCGGGTGCCGTTCGTGCTCACCTGGCAGCCCTCCCACCTGCCCCGGCCCACCCCGGTCGACCCGGACGTCGCGCTCGCCGACACGGAGCGGTACTGGCACACCTGGATCGACCGCTGCGCGTACGACGGGCGCTGGCCCGACGCCGTCCGCCGGGCGCTGATCACCCTGAAGGCGCTCACCTACGCGCCCACCGGCGGCATCCTCGCGGCGGCCACCACCTCGCTGCCGGAACAACTCGGCGGGCCACGCAACTGGGACTACCGCTACTGCTGGCTGCGCGACGCCACCTTCGCCCTGCAGGCGCTGCTCGGCACCGGGTACGTCGCCGAGGCCAAGGCGTGGCGGGAGTGGCTGCTGCGCGCCGTCGCCGGCGACCCCGCCGACCTGCAGATCATGTACGCCCTCGACGGCACCCGCCGGGTCCCCGAGCACACCCTCGACTGGCTCGGCGGGTACGCCGGCTCCGGCCCGGTGCGCATCGGCAACGCCGCCGCCGAACAGTTGCAACTGGACGTGTGGGGCGAGGTGCTCGACGGTCTCCAGCTCAGCCGCGAGGCCGGCCTCGCCACCACTGAGGAGGCGTGGGACGTGCAGCGCGCCCTGCTGGACTTCCTGGAGGGCAACTGGCGCCGGCCGGACAACGGGCTCTGGGAGGTACGCGGGCCCCGCCGGCACTTCGTCCACTCGAAGGTGATGGCCTGGGCCGGCTTCGATCGGGCCGTCACCGCCGTCGATCGGTACGGCCTGGCCGGACCGGTGGACCGCTGGCGCGCCCAGCGGGACGCGGTGCACGCCGAGGTGTGCGCCCGCGGCTTCGACCCGGGCCGCAACACCTTCACCCAGTTCTACGGCTCGCGCGGGCTGGACGCCGCGCTGCTGCTGATGCCCCGGGTGGGCTTCCTGCCGTGGACCGACCCCCGGATGGTCGGCACGGTCGACGCCATCCGCAAGGAGTTGTGCGTCGACGGGTTTCTGCTGCGCTACCAGCCGGACCACGACGATCACGTCGACGGCCTGCCCGGCGCCGAGGGCGCCTTCCTGGCCTGCACGTTCTGGCTGGTCGACGCGCTGCACAACACCAACCGGACCCGGGAGGCGGAGGAGATGTTCACCCGGCTGCTCGACCTGCGCAACGACGTCGGCCTGCTCAGCGAGGAGTACGACCCGGTGGCCGGCCGGCAGCTCGGCAACACCCCACAGGCGTTCAGCCTGGTCGGGCTGGTCAACTCGGCACGTCAGCTCAGCGGGGCCAGCACCGGCACCCGGGTGTCGCGCGCCGAGCAACGCACCCCCGTCCAGCGGCGCCCGACCGCCTAGGGTCTCCGGGGGTGGCCCGCACGACGGCGTGCACCTCGGGCCGACCCGGTGGCGCGGAGGGAGCTGAAGGAGACGAACGTTCGGCCGGACACCCACGGTCAGGGTCGCTCCGCCTGGCGAGCGGCAGCGCCGTACCGGCCGCTGGTGGCGCTGATGCTGATCACGTCGACGGCGTCGTTCGCGGCGCTTGGCGTGCTGTCGTTGTTCGCCCGCGACGAGCTGCGTGCCTCGGACACCGAGGTGACGGTCAATTTCGTGGTCGTCGCGCTGGCCGGCATGGTGGTGATGCTCGCGACGGGCCGGTTCTCGGATCGTCGGGGCGTCCGGCGCCTGATCGTTGCGGCGAGTCTCGTCTGGCTGGGGGGCGGCTACGCGATTCTGGCGAGCCTGCGGTCGTACCCGGCGATGCTCGCCGTCGGGATCATCTTCTTCTGTGCGGTTGGCGTTCCCACCGCCCAGCTGATGGCGTACTCCCGGGACCTCGTGGAACGCCGCGACGACGCCGCCGCGTCCACCGCGGTGATCGCCGTGATGCGGATCGTCCTGTCCGTCGGTTCGTTCACCGGATTCGGCATCGGCGGCCTCGGGCTGGCGTATCTCGGGGCACGTCCCCTCTTCGGGGTCGTGGCGATCGTCTGCCTGGGTTGCGCGGCGCTGTCGTGGCGCGTGCTTCGCGCAGCCGACGACGTCGCCACCGCGACACCGCGCCCGGCGGACGGCGACACCATCGGTGACCGGGTCGGTGTTCGGACCGGGGCGGCCGGCGGTCAGCGGCTGCTGCTGGTCCTCGTGGTCGTCATGGTGCTGTTCTCCAGTGGACGCGTCATGCAGCTGGCCCAGTTGCCGATCCTGATGCGCGTGTCCCTGCACGCGCCACTGGAGCTGACCGGTCTCGCGCTGGCGCTGCCGCCGCTCTGCGAACTGGTACTCATGCCGGCGACGGCGTTCGCGGCCATGAGCTGGGGACGCGGCAAGGTCTTCCTGGTCGGTGGCGCCGCGAGCGTGGCCTACTACGGCGGCCTCGTCGTGGTCACCACACCTGGGCAGCTGATGCTGCTGCAGGTCGTCTACGCGGTGTTCGGAGCCGCCACGGTCATGGTGGGCATCGATCTGGCCCAGCGGTTGATGGTCGGTCGCGCCGGTGCGGCGACGTCCGCGTACCTCAGCCACGAGAACGTGGCCACCGTGAACGGGAGCGTCGTGGCAACCCTCTCCGTCGCCACGCTTGGCCACCAAAACGGCTTCCTCGTCCCGGGCGCGTTGTGCCTGGTGGCGCTGGTGCTCGCCGCGTGGGCGTTCATCCGGCACCCGGGAAGCTTCGACCTGCGCCCTCGTCAGCGACGGCGCCGGCCGCGACGGGTCAGTCGTGTTCTGTGGGGCGGTGGCGCGGGTGGGTCAGCCCGTCCGCGATGCCCTCGATCGTCTGGTTGAGGTAGTCGAAGTTCGGCACGGCGACCTGCTCCGCGCGTTCGTGCAGGTTCTCCGGGGTGACGGTGTCGTCGATCCGGGCGATCTCGGGGTGTCCGTAGCGGTCCATGCCTGCCTCCCTGACAGTGGGGGCGGCGCTGCGCAGCAGCGTCGTCAGACCATTCCGTGCATCCTCCAATCATTGCACTGTGCAACCGTGACCGCTACCGCAATCGCGTCACACGTCGACCGTCGCCTCCTCGTCCCCGGCGGTGAAGCCGAGCCACCACTCCTGCTCGGGCACCTCTCCCGCGGCGGCGGCGAAGGCGGCCAGCGCCTCGGTCACGGCGGGCTGCCAGTACTCGGCCGTGGTCGCCACGATCCGGGACAGCTCCTCCCGGCGACGCCGGGTCACCTCCTGCACCAGGCGCTGCCCGGCCGGGGTGAGGCGCAGGCGGACCACCCGGCGGTCGGCGGTGGAGCGGGTGCGGCGGATCAGGCCCTTGCGGATGAGACGGTCGCACATCCGGGTCCCGGTCGACGGGGCGACCTGCAACTCCGCCGAGATGTCCGCCGCCCGCTGCGGTCCCCGGGTCGCCAGCACGACCAGCGCCCGGAACTGGGGCAGGGTCACTTCGGCGCCGAGGTCGGCCAGCGACCGGGCGGCCAGCCCGACGAAGGCGCGGCTGGCGGCCATCAGGGCCTCGACGGCTCGTCCGGGGTCCGGAGCGGGAGGTGGCATGCCGACCATCATGGCAGCCGGCCCGACCGCTGGCGGCCTGCGCCTGCCGGCGGGCGCAGGCGTGAAAGCTGGTGGAGCGGGTAGGCCCGGCGCCGGGAGGCGGGTGCCTCCGGGATCGAGGGGGACCATGGGAGCCGCCGTCGCCATCGCGCTGATCATCATCGCCGTGCTCGTGGTGCTCGCGCTGTCGTTGAGCGTCCGGCTGGTGCAGCAGTACCAGCGAGGCGTGGTGTTCCGGTTCGGTCGGGTGCTGGAGCGCATTCGGCAGCCCGGCTTCCACCTGATCATTCCGGTCGCCGACCGGATGGTCCGGGTCAGCATGCAGACCACGGTGATCGGCGTCCCCGCGCAGGGCGTCATCACCCGGGACAACGTCACCCTCACCGTTGACGCGGTCGTCTACTACCGCGTGGTCGATCCGGTGAAGGCGCTGGTCAACGTCCGCGACTACCCGTCGGCCGTGCTCCAGGTCGCGCAGACCGCGCTGCGTTCGGTGATCGGCAAGGCCGACCTCGACACCCTGTTGCGGGATCGGGACCGGATCAACGCCGAGCTGAAGGCGGTCATCGACGCGCCGACGGAGAAGCCGTGGGGTCTGCTCATCGAGCGGGTCGAGGTGAAGGATGTGTCGCTGCCCGAGGGGATGAAGCGGTCGATGTCCCGCCAGGCCGAGGCCGAACGGGAACGCCGAGCGCGGGTGATCGCCGCCGACGGCGAGTTCCAGGCCTCCCGGCGGCTGGCAGACGCGTCCCGGGCGATGGCGAACACCCCCGGGGCGTACCAGTTGCGCCTGCTCCAGACGGTGGTGGACGTTGCCGCGGAGAAGAACAGCACCCTGGTCATGCCCTTCCCGGTGGAGCTGCTGAAGTTCTTCAACGCCTACACCGAGGGCGCCGGGCGGCAGCCGGCGGCGCCCGGGCGGCCGGGGCCGACGGAGCAGGGCACGCCGGTCGGTCCGGTGCTCGGTCCGGTCACCGAGAGCGTGGCGGCGGCCGCCGAGGGGGACGGGCACCAGCCCGGGCGGTGACGCGGCAGCGAATATACCGGCTGTCTGTATATTCTGGCCCGCATGAGTGACACTCCGCTGCGGGAACCGACGTTCCTGGTCCTCACCGCGCTGGCCGAGACACCCCAGCACGGATACGCCGTCATCGAGGACGTGCTGCGCATCTCCGACGGCCGCGTCCGGCTCCGCGCCGGCACCCTCTACGCAGTCCTCGACCGGCTGCGCGCAGACGGCCTCATCGAGGTCGACCGCGAGGAAGTGGTGCAGTCCCGGCTGCGCCGCTACTACCGGCTCACCGCGCTCGGTGCGACCCGGCTCGCCGTCGAGGCCGACCGGCTGCGCCGCAACGCCGACGCCGCCGGCCGGCGGCTGCGCCGTGCCGGCCTGCTCCCCGAGGGAGGAGCCGCGTGAGCGCCGACCGGCTCGAGCGCCGCTACCGCCGGCTGCTCGCCGCCTACCCGTGGGAACACCGCCGCACGTACGAGGAGGAGATGCTCGCGGTCCTCCTCGCCGGCGCGCGGCCCGGCCAGACCCGCCCCGGCGCCAGGGACGCGGTCAACCTGATCGGCGCCGGCCTGCGCGCCCGGGCGCGGGTGGCGGTAGGCGGGTTCACCGCACCGGCCTGGGCCGACGCGTCCGCCGTCACCGGCGTCCTGGTGGCGCTGGTCCTCTGCGCCGCCGCCGGCAAGAACCTGGTCGACCACCTCGTCGCCGATCCCGCCCTGCCGCCGCCGCTGCGGCCGATCGGCGCCGACCCGGTCGACTGGCTGCGCCTGGCCGGCTGGGCGGCGGTGGCGCTGACCGCGCTGGCCGGCCTGCGGTGGGTGGCCGCCGCGCTGGCCTGGGCCGGCGTGGCCGGCTGGGTGGTGCTGGTCGGGCCGGGCGTGGTCGACCAACCGAGCTACGTCGTCGACACCCTGCCGCAGCTCGCCCTCGCCGTGGTGGCGGCCGCGGCGCTCACCGTGCCCGCGCCGCGTCGCCGGGCCCTCGCCGTGCTCGGCATCCGCCGGCTGGCGGCGGTGGTGCTCGCCCCGCTGGCGGCGGCGGCCCTGCTGGAACTCAACCGGATCACCAGCCCGCTGTTCGACATGACGGCCGCCACCGTGCAGTACCAGAGCTTCTACGGGCTGGAGGCCGGCAGCGAACCGGTCATCTGGCTCTACGTCGCCGGGCTCGCCGTCGCCGGGCTGACCGCCCTGGCAGCCCTCGCCACGCTCGCCCCACCGGTCCGCCGGCGGATCGCGGTGCTGCTGGCCCCGGTCGGCGCGCTGGCCCTGGTGATCGACACCGCGCTGAACGGCTGGGCGGTGTCCACCGTGCACCTGGGGCACACCATTGCGCTGGTGCCGGCCCAGTGGGCGATGCTGGTGCTGGCGCCCGTGGTGGCCTTCCTCGCCGGGGTGCTGCTGGTCCGTCGCCGGGAGGAGACGCTGCGGATGGTCGCTCTCGGCCGGGCCGCCGACCGGGAACGCCCCACCGGCTGAGCGGGTGACCCGGCACCGGGCGGTGGCGGCGGGCCCGGCCGCCACCACCCGGTCACCGGTCGTCGTGGCCGCGCGACCCGCAACCCCGCCCGGTCACCGGTCGTGCCGCGCTCAGGCCGGGGCCACCGGCGTACGCTCACCGGCCTGCTCCGGCACGGCCACCGGCGTCGCCGTCTTCGGCAGGGTGAAGACGAACCGGGCGCCACCGGTGCGCCCGTCGTCCAGCCGCAGCGTGCCGCCGTGGTACTCGACGATCTTCTTGCAGATGGCCAGCCCGATCCCGGTGCCGTCGTACGCGCCCCGGGGGTGCAGCCGCTGGAAGATCAGGAAGATCTTGTCGGCGTACTTCGGGTCGATGCCGATGCCGTTGTCCGCCACCGCGAAGGACCATCCGTCCTCGTCCTCGGCGGCCTCGACCCGGATCCGGGGCGGCCGGTCGGGGCTGCGGAACTTGACCGCGTTACCGAGCAGGTTCTGCCACAACATGGTGAGCAGCGTCGGATCGCCGTGCACGACGGGCAACGGGTCGCAGACGATCTCCGCGCCGGCCTCGGCGATCGGCTCGGACAGGTTGGACTCGGCCTGGGCCAGCAGCGCCGCCAGGTCCACCTCCCGGTCGTCGCTGTACACCCGGCCGATCCGGGAGAAGGCCAGCAGGTCGTTGATCAGCGTCTGCATCCGGGTCGCGCCGTCCACCGCGTACCCGATGTACTGTCCGGCCCGCTCGTCGAGCTGGTCGGCGTAGCGGCGCTGGAGCATCTGGCAGAACGACGCCACCTTGCGCAGGGGCTCCTGCAGATCGTGCGACGCGACGTACGCGAACTGCTCCAGGTCCTCGTTGGACCGGCGCAGCTCGTCGGCCTGCTGTTCGAGGGCGTCCTGGTGCCGTCGACTGGTCTTCAGCGCGTCGACCACCCGCTGCCGCATCGTCTCCACGTCCGCGGTGAGCCGGGCGATGTCCGCCGGGCCCTCCGGGGACAGCCGGTGGTCGAAGTCGCCGCCGGCGACCTGCCGCACCGATGCGCCCAGCCGGCCCAGCGGGCGCAGCACGGTCATCCGGACCAGCACCGAGATGACGATGCTGGACAGCAGCAGGGTCGCCAGGATGGCCACGAACAGCACGTCGCGCAACGCGCGGGCATCGTCCAGGTCGGCCCGTCCCGCCGCCTGCTCCCGGTCGAGCCGGTCCTCCAACCGGGTCAGGGCGGCCTGGGCGTCGTCGAAGGCGAGCCGTCCGCGCTCCACGATCGGGGCCAGCTCCATCGGGGTGGCGCCGGCCCCACGGGCCGCGATCAGCCGGGCCGGGTAGTCGGCCCGCCACCGGTCCGCGAGCGCGACCGCCGCGTCCAGCTCACGGCGGGCCTCCGGCTCCTCCGCCAGCAGATCACGGGCTTGCTGGACCGTCACGCGTTCGGCGGCCACCCCTTCCTGGTACGGGCGCAGCAGCGCCGGATTGCCGGTGATTATGTACCCGCGTACCGCCGCGACCTGCTCCAGCAGGCCGACCTCCAGCCGGCTCACCGCGGTCCGGGCAGGGGCGATCCGGTCCGCCAGGCGGTTGGAGACGGCGGCGGTGTGCGTCAGCGCCGCCGCGCCGACCGCGCCGCCGGTGAGCACCAGCACGGTCATGGCGATCATCATGACGCTGAGCCGACGGCTGGTCGTCATCCGCGACCGACGACCCTCGGTGGCGGTCCCGCCCGCCGATGCTGCGCTGCTCACGGCAGCACAGTAGCGGAGTGTCGGGAATGTCGCGCGAAGCGTCGCCTTGGATCGGGCGGGCCTGCTGCTCTACCGGACCGGGGGTTTGCCCGGGTCTGCTATCTGTGGCGGCGTGTCCGTGACCGATCACCTGCCGAGCACTCCGAGCGGCCCGCGTACCACCGACCCACGAACCGGCCGGCACCCCGGCGGCAGGGTCGCCGACCGGACAGTGGATGCACCCGTTGCGCCGATGGACGGCAGCTCCGGGGCGACCAGAATGATCAGCGAGACGGGGGTCGACACCCGTCCCTGGATCGCCGTGGAGTACGTCGTATGAGCGGCTGGCAGCTGTCCGGCTACACGCCCGTCCGTCGGCTCGGCGCCGGGGCGTCCGGCAGCGTCGTGCTCGCTGTCCACGACGCCACCGGCACCCCGGTCGCCATCAAGTACCTGGTACGCGACATCGGCGACGACCCCTCGTTCCGGACCGCCTTCCGGCAGGAGGCCCGGCTGCTCGGGGAGATCGACGACCCGCACGTCTCCCGGTTGTACGAGTACGTCGAGTCCGATGAGGGCGCGGCGATCGTCATGGAGCTGGTCAACGGGGTGTCGCTGCGGCAGATGCTGCGCGAGCACGGGCCGACCACCCCCGAGTCGGCGCTCTGCGTGCTCAAGGGCTCCCTCGCCGGGCTGGCCGCCGCGCACGCCTACGGCGTCGTGCACCGCGACTACAAGCCGGAGAATGTGCTGATCACCGGCGAAGGGCTGAGCAAGCTCGCCGACTTCGGCATCGCCATGCCGATCGGCGAGGGCTCCGACACCACGGTCTCCGGCACGCCCCGCTACATGGCCCCAGAGCAGTGGACCGGAGCCCCGGCCAGCCCCGCCTGCGACATCTACGCGGCCACCGCCACCTTCTTCGAGTGCCTGACCGGACGGCCGCCGTACGACGGGCTGAACCTGTTCACCCTGCGCGAGCAGCATGCCTCCGCGCCGATCCCGACCGACCCCGCCCCGGTGCCGGTGCACGAGCTGCTCCGGCACGGCATGGCAAAGCAGCCCGCCGACCGGCCCCAGCCCGCCCAGGTCTTCCTGGAGGTGCTCGACCGGGTGGCCGGTGCGGCGTACGGCCCGGAGTGGGAGGAGCGCGGGCTGCGCGAGCTGGCCCGCCGGGCGGCGCTGCTCGCCGCGCTGTGGCCGTTCCCGGACGGCAGCGGCGGGGCCACCAGCCTGGCCAGCACGACGCTCGGCGCCGGCACGGGTGCGGCGGCGAGGCGGCGGGGCCTGTTCCGCCGGGGCCGCAAGCGCACCGCGCTGGTCGGCGGTGCCCTCGTCGCGGCCCTGCTGGCCGGTGGCGCCGGCTACAGCTACGCCGCCCACGACGACCCGGCGGTCGCCGACGGCCCGTCCGGCCCGGCCACGGCCGGCACTCCGACCGCCACTCCGACCGACCCGCCGACGCCGACCCCGGACCCCACCCCGAGCGCCTCGCCCACCCCCACGCCCACACGGTCGGCGACCGCGGCCGCCACACCCAGCCGATCCCGGTCGGCCGCGCCGACGCGGTCACCGGTCCGCACCAGCGCGCCACCGCCCCCAACGACCAGCCCCGCCCCGCAGCCCCCGCCCGACGTCACCGCCCCCACCGTCAGCGGCGTCAGCGCCAGCCCCAATCAGCTGGAACCGAAGGGCTGCCCGTACGGCTACCAGACCAGCACCGTCACGGCCACCGTCACCGACGATCGCAGCGGCCCGGCCGCGCTCAAGGTGAGCTTCCGCTACACCCTGGCGAACACCACCTCGACCGTCCCGATGAGCTCGATCGGGCAGGGCGTCTTCCAGGGCGCCCTCGGCCCGCTGGGCATGCCGAAGCTGAGCACCCGCATCCCCGTCCAGGTCACGGCCGCCGACGCCGCCGGCAACACGGTCACCTCCTCGACGGTGTACGTGACCCTCTACAACTACTGCACCCCCGGCTGAGGAGTACGACGTGCCCGCTGCCCACACCGCCACCGCACTCCGGGGACGGCTCGCGTGACCCGGCCGGAGGAGCCCACCGAGGCGCTGCCCACCCGGGCGACGCCGCCGGTCACCGACCCGGGGGCGACGGTCGACCTCGACCGGACCACCGCACTGGGCGGTGCGCCCGCCGCGCCCGGCCCCGACACCACCGTCCACCTCGGCGCGACCGACGCCACCGTCCACCTCGGCGGGCCGGACCGGACCGCACCCCTCCGAGCCGGGGACGCGACGGTCCACCTCGGCACGGCCGACGCGACCGTGCACCTCACCGGGCCGGACCGGACGGCGCACCTCGGCACAGCCGACCCGACGATGCGCCTGGGCGGGCCGGACCGGACCGTGCGGCTCGGCGCCGCGGACGCGACGGCGCACCTCGGGGCGACCGACCGTACCGTCGACCTCGGCCCGCCCGACCGCACCGCGCCGCTCGGGACGCCCGGCCCGCCGGTGCACCCCGGCGCGACCGACCGGACCGTCAGCTTCGGGCCGGCGGACGCCGCCACCGCCCACTTCGGCGCGCCGACCGGTGGTGCCACCGCCGCGTCCGGCGGCACGCCCGGCCCGGTCACCTCCGCCTACGGCGGCACGACCGGCGCGTACCCCCGGTCGGCGCGGACCTCGGGTGGTCCGGCCCAGCCGGCGCCCGGCGGGGAGGTGCGCTTCGGGCCCGGTGTGCCGGCGGCGCCGCCGGGCGCACCCGGCTGGCCGGCCGCCGCCCCGGCGCGCCGCCCGCGCCCGGTTTGGCGCCGGGTGGTGTCGGTGCTGTCCACCCTGCTGACCCTGGCGCTGGTCGCGGTCGTGGGCCTCTACCTGTGGGAACGGCTCAGCCCGCTGGAGGTGGAGGGGGTCACGGTGGCCGTGCCGCAGCCGGCCGGTGACCGCTGCGACGTCACCGTCGACGTGGTGGCGACCGTGCGGACGAATGGTCGGGGCGGGACGATCCGCTACCAGTGGTTCCGCTCGGACGCGTCGCCCGGGGCCCTGCTCAGCGAGCGGGTCGGTCGGGGCCAGCGCACCGCCACCCTCACCCTCAAGTGGACGTTCAGCGGCGTCGGCGCCACCACCGAGACCGCCACCGTCAACATCATCGAACCGTCGCCGGTGCAGGCCGGCACCCAGGTGGCCTACCGCTGCCGAGGCTGACCGGGTTTCCCCGCCGGGCGGGTCGGGTAGGTCCCCGGCGGACCGACTTGAATTCGTGCGTGGAGGCCCTTCGATGAGAGACAACTTCGGCAACGCGGTGGGCGACGCGTTCCGCTCGGTGATGCTGTTCCTGCCCAAAGCAGTTGCCTTCATCGCGATCCTGGTGGTCGGCTGGCTGATCGCCAAGGCCGTGCTGAAGCTCGTGGACGCGCTCCTGGAGCGGGTGCACTTCGACAAGGCCGTCGAGCGGGGCGGCATCAAGACGGCGCTGGCCCGCTCGAAGTACGACGCCAGCGACCTCGTCGCCAAGCTGGCCTACTACGCGGTGCTGCTGGTCACCCTCCAGCTCGCCTTCGGCATCTGGGGCCCGAACCCGATCTCGGACCTGATCGCCGGGGTCATCGCCTGGCTGCCCCGGGCATTCGTGGCCATCGTCATCGTGGTGGTGGCCGCGGCCATCGCGAGGGCGGTCAAGGACATCATCTCCGGTGCCCTCGGCGGCCTCTCGTACGGCCGGGTGCTGGCCAACATCGCCTCGGTGTTCATCCTGGGCCTGGGCATCATCGCGGCGCTCAACCAGATCGGCGTGGCGACCGCGGTGACCACCCCGGTCCTGATCGCCTTCCTCGCCACCGTCGGCGGCATCCTGGTCGTCGGTGTCGGCGGCGGACTGGTCCGCCCGATGCAGAGCCGCTGGGAGAACTGGCTGACCCGCGCCGAGGAGGAGTCGCGGACCATCGCCACCCACGCCCGCGCCTACCAGGCCGGTCGGCGCGACGTCGAGGAGCGGCTGAGCCCGGCCAACCCGTACGCCGAGGCCGAGCTGACCCAGCCGGTCGCCCGGGACGCCGAGGCCGAGCTGACCCAGCCGATCGCCCGGGACACCGAGGCCGACCGCACCCAGCCGGTCGCCCCGTACGCGTCGGCGGAGCCGGCCGCTTCGCCGTACGCCGACTCGGAGCGCACCCAGCCGACCACGCCGCGCCAGCCCGCCGCCGAGCAGGCGGCGGACGGTGACGCCACGATGGTGATCCCGCAGGCCGACGTGGAGAAGTTCCGCCGCTGAGCGTCGGAGTCACGAACGGGGCGGGCCCGACCGGGCCCGCCCCGGTTCGCGTCGAGCGTCCGGCGCAACGCCGGCTAAACGACCTGACTCCCGGGTGCCGGCGCCGACGGCGGCTGCAGCTCGTCGAGCGGGACGTCGGGGTCGGCCAGGCGGTCGAGGTCGACCGGTTCGGCCGCCGCGACGAGCCGGCGGATCGACGGGACGACGTCCCAGGTGTTGACGTTCATGCCGGCCAGCACCCGCCCGCCGTGGGTCCAGAAGGCGATGAACTCGCGCTTGGCGACGTCGCCCCGGACGACGACCCGGTCGAACTTCCCGGGCGGGGCGTGTCCGACGTACTCCATTCCCAGGTCGTACTGGTCGGTGTAGAAGTAGGGCAGTTCGTCATTGCTGACCGCCTGGCCGAGCATGGCACGGGCCGCCGTGGCGCCGCCGTGGCGGGCGTTGGCCCAGTGCTCGACGCGCAACCGCCGGCGGAGCACGGGATGGTAGGCGTTGGCGACGTCACCGGCGGCGTAGATGTCCGGCTCGGCGGTGCGCAGGGACGAGTGGACGAGGATCCCGTTCTCGACGGCGAGGCCGGCCGCCGTCGCCAGTTCGGTGTTCGGCCTTGCGCCCACGGCCACCATCACGGCGTCGGCAGGCAACTCGGTGCCGTCGGCAAGCAGGACCGAGGAGACGCGACCGCTGCCGCGGATCTCGCGGACCTCGGCGTCGAAGTGGAAGGTGACGCCGTGGTCCCGGTGCAGGTTGGCGAAGACCCGGCCGATCTCGTCGCCGAGCACCCGGAGCAACGGCAGCGTGGCGGTCTCGACGACGTCGACGGTGGCGCCGCGCTGCCGGGCGGCGGCGGCGACCTCCAGGCCGATCCACCCGGCTCCGACGATCACGATGTGCGCGCCGTCGACCAGCGCCGCAGCGATTCGGCGGCTGTCGGCCAGGGTGCGCAGCCGCAGCACCCCGTCCAGGTTGACGCCGGGCGCCGCGAGGTCGCGGGGGGTGGCGCCGGTGGCCAGCAGCAGCTTGTCGTACCGGATGTGCTGGCCGTCGGCGAGCCGGACCTCCCCGTCGACGCGGTCGACGGCGACGGCGCGGGCGGCGGTACGCAGGTCGACGTCGTGCTCGGCGTACCAGCCGGCGTCGTGCACGAACACGCTGTCGGGTTCGGCGCCGCCGGTCAGCAGGCCCTTGGACAGTGGTGGCCGCTCGTACGGTCGCTCGGGCTCGTCGCCGATCATGACGACCCCGCCGTCGAAGCCCTCCTCTCGTAACGTCTGCGCTGCCCGCGCGCCGGCGAGCCCGGCTCCCACGATCACGAACGTGCCGGTCTTCGACATCGGTCAAGCTCCTTTCGAGGTACGCCGATCAGCGGGGGCCGACCCCGGCCAGGGTGAAGAACTCGGCGCGCGAGCGGTGGTCGTCGCGCAGGGTGCCGAGCAGGGTGGACGTGATGGTGCTGCTGCCGACGGCCTGGACACCGCGCAGCGTCATGCACAGGTGTTCCGCCTCGATGACCACGCCGACCCCGCGTGGGCGCAGCCGGGTGGTCAGCCAGTCGGCGATCTGCTTCGTCAGGCGCTCCTGGACCTGCGGGCCGTGGGCGAACAGTTCGACCACCCGGGCCAGTTTGGACAGTCCCAGGATGCGTTCGCCGGGCAGGTAGCCCACGTGTGCGACGCCGATGAACGGCAGCAGGTGGTGTTCGCAGACCGACCGGATCGGGATGGCCCGGGCGAGCACCAGTTCGTCGTAGCCCTCGTCGTTGTCGAAGGTGGTCAGCTGGAACTCGCGCGGGGTGAGCAGTTCGGCGTAGGCGCGGGCCATCCGGCCCGGGGTGTCGGCGAGCCCTTCGGCGGAGAGGTCCACGCCGAGCGCGGCCAGGAACTCCGCGGCCGCCCGTTCAGCGGCGGCCGGGTCGCGGCGGGGGCCCTGGTGCTGCACCCGCAGTGCGCTGACACTCACCTCAGCGACCTCCCACGCCGAGGGCGGCGAGCGCCGTCAGGGCCAGCGTGGCGGCGGCGAACAGGCCGTGGCCGACCACCACCGGTACGGGGAACCGGGACTCGGCGGTCCCGGAACGCCGGGCTGCGATCCACCGGGCCAGCATCGTGAACCCGAGCAGCGCCACCGGCAGGAGCGCCGCGAACGCGACCCAGGCCACCGCGTCGTTGTCGACGACCAGGTAGGCGATCCACAGCACCAGCCCGATCGCGGCCAGGGCGAAGTGGGCGAACACCAGGCCCGGTGCCAGGCGGCTGCCGCTGCCCGGTCGATGGCCGCCGTGGCTGATCCAGGTGCCGAGCATGACGAAGCCACCGGCGGCGGTGATCAGCCAGGTGACGAGTGCGGCGATGCCCATCAGGAGTTCTCCTTGTCTGCGCTGTGGTAGCCCTGCGCCTGGGTGGTCTCGGCGGCGACGCGCACGCCGTAGCGGTAGGCCAGCTCGCCGCCCAGGTAACCGGCGACGGTCAGCCCGGCGAGGCTGATCGCCGAGAGCACCAGTGGTCCCGCGGCCACCGGACCCGGCGGGCCGGCACCGCCCCGGACGGCGAAGTTGACCGCGTACGCGCCGGTCACCGCGAGGTTGATCGCCATGTGGGCGAGCGCGGTGCGGAAGGCGCGGGTGCCGGCGGGGATGGCGAACAGGTCCAGGAAGCCGACGAGCCCGGCGGCGAGCGCGCCGACGATGCCGAGGCCGATGAGCCACCGTGCGCCTTCGGCCAGGAACTGCGGCCCGGGTACGAACCGGGAGGCGAGGTCGAAGGCGAAGCTGGCCACCCAGGCGCCGATCGGCACCGCCACCAGCGCGGGATGAAGCGGGTGGCCGTAGCGGCCGGCCAGGTTGGTCACCGGATGTTTGGCCTGATCCATGGGTCGCACGCAAACCCCCAGGGTATTTTCACCAACGATCATTGGCGTTAACGGTGATGCTGCCCCAGCGCGTCGGGAATTTCAATAGCCCGCGCTGGTGATAACCTCGGGGCCGTGAGCACGGGGGAGCGCTGGAGCGCGATGGCCGCGCTCGTCGACCGGTCCCGACGGGCGCTGTACGACTACGTGTGCCGCGCCGATCACCCGGTCACCCGCGAGGAGGCGGCCGAGGCGCACGGCATGTCCCGCAACCTCACCGCGTTCCACCTCGACAAGCTCGTCGAGTCCGGGCTGCTGCGGGCCCGCTACGAGACGCCGGCCGACCAGCCCCGGGGGCGCGGCCGGACGCCGAAGGTCTACGAGGCGGCCGGCGACGGCGTGACAATCACCGTTCCGGAGCGGCGCTACGAATTCATCGCCGAGATCCTCGCTGACGCGGTCGCCGACGACCCCGGCGACGCCCCCGAGGCGGCCCGCCGGCATGCCCGGCGGCGCGGCCACGACATCGGAGCACGGGTACGCGACGCAGGCGAGGACCTCGTCGCCGTGCTCACCGGCCTCGGCTTCGAGCCCGAGGCGCTCGGTGCCGAGGTGCTGCTGCGCAACTGCCCATTCCACGCCCTGGCCACCCGGCAGACCGCCCTGGTGTGCGGCCTCAACCACGCGTTCCTCGCCGGCCTGCTCGAGGGTGCCGGACGTACCGACCTGCTGGCCCGGCTCGCGCCGCGTTCCGGAGCGTGCTGCGTGCGGTTGGAGCGGCGCTCAGCCGCGACGTAGGGCACCACGACGCGGCCCGGATCGCCGGCCCGTGTCGAGGGGCCGCACGTGCCGCCGATGCCGGCTAGCATCGGCCCCATGACCTGGCGATGTTGATCCTGCCCTAGCGGTCGTGCCCGCGGGCCGCCGCGGACGCCGTACCTCCGGTGTCCGTCTCGTCCCCGTGGGAAGGCCTCATGACCATCGCTCCTGCGCGCGTGCCCGCGACCCGCCGGCTGGCGGCGACGCTGCACGGCTACGCGTTCCTCACCGACCTCGTCCTGCTCTACCCGCTCTACGCGCTGCTGTTCGCCGACACCGGGTTGTCGGTCGGGCAGATCTCCTCGCTGTTCGTCATCTGGTCGGCCACCGGGATCGTGCTGGAGGTGCCGTCCGGGGCGTGGGCCGACGCGTTCTCCCGGCGGCTGCTGCTCGTCCTCGCACCGCTGCTGGCCGCGGCGGGCTTCGCCCTGTGGGTGGTCGTCCCGTCCTACCCGGCGTTCGCCGCCGGCTTCCTGCTGTGGGGGATCGGCGGTTCGTTGCGCTCGGGCGCGCTGGAGGCGCTGGTCTTCACCGAACTCGACCGGCTCGGCGCCGCCGAACGGTACGCCCGCCTCACCGGTCGGGCCCGTACGGCAGCGGTGCTCGGTGCCGCCGGCTCCGGTGTCCTGGCCGGGCCGGTCTTCGCCGCCGGCGGTTACCCGGCGGCCGGTGCGGCCAGCGTCCTCGCCTGCCTGCTCGCCGCCGCCGTAGCGACCCGGTTTCCGGAGCACCGGCCACCCCGGGGCGCGGAAGCGCCACCACCGGCCGTGGCGGGCGACGTCGCCGTGTCCGGGCCCGGCTGGCGGGCCAGCCTGCGCGGCGGTCTGGCGGAGGCCCGGGCCGATCGCCGGGTGCGGGCGGCGCTGCTGCTGGTCGCCGTGGTGACCGCGATCTGGGGCGGCCTGGACGAGTACACGGCGCTGCTGGCCCGCGACACCGGCGTCGCCGAGCCGGCCGTGCCGCTGCTGCTCCTGCTCATGTGGGCGGGGATGTCCGTCGGTGGCCTGCTCGCCCCGGCGGGGGAGCGGCTCACCGACCGTGGGTACGCCGCGCTGCTGGTGTTCGCCGCGGCGGCTCTGGCGGCGGGGGCGCTGGTCGGCCATCCGGCGGGCTTCGTGCTGCTGGCCGTCGCCTTCGCCGCGTTCCAGGCCGCCACCGTCCTTGCTGATGTGCGCCTGCAGGCGCACATCAGCGGCGCGGCCCGGGCGACGGTCACCTCGGTGGCCGGCATGGCGACCGATCTGACCATCGTCGCCTTCTACGTCGGCTACGGGCTGGTCGCGGGGGCGGTCGGCAACGCGACCGCCTTCGCCCTGTGGACGCTGCCGTACCTGGCGGTGGCGCTGCGACTGTGCGACGGCCGGCGCTTTCGGTCGCGGCGGCGGCTCGCCACCGGCGGCGTCGTGGCGGCGGCCGAGGACGCCGGCCCCTGACGGCCTTCGCGCGCGCCGGGCCGGTCGACCGGGCGGCCCGGCGCAGCGCCGTCTGGGCCCGGTCGGGCGGAGATCGGGCAGAGCGGGCGGGAAGTCGGGCGGGTAAAATGAGAGGGATGTGGCTTCGGTGCCGTTTTCGGCTGCCCGTTTCGGGTGGCGGCGGGGGCGGCAAATCCACCGCATTACCGGAGATGTGACCGTCGTCACCCCGTTTCGTCGGTGTTACAAAAGAGGCACGAACCGGCGGGAGGTGCGAGGTGGACGCAGCGCAGCGCAGGCACCACATCCTTGGCCTCGCCCGCCGCCAGGGCGACGTCGACGTGCAGAAACTCGCCGCCGACCTGGGCGTCGCGCCGGAGACGATCCGACGCGACCTCAGCCTGCTGGCCCAGCAGGGTCTGGTGCACCGCACCCACGGCGGGGCGTACCCGGTGGAGACGGCCCGCTTCGAGACCACGCTGGAGACCCGCACCACCAGGATGGTCGCGGAGAAGCGGCGGATCGCCGCCGCGGCCGTCGAGCACCTCGGCGACGCGGAGTCCGTCTTCATCGACGAGGGCTACACTCCGCAACTGATCGCCGAGGCGCTGCCCACGCACCGGCCGTTGACCGTGGTGACCGCCTCGCTGCACACCGCGGCGGCGCTCGCGACCTCGCCCAGCCTCACCGTGCTGCTGCTCGGGGGCCGGGTGCGTGGTCGCACCCTCGCCACCGTCGATCACTGGGCCACGGCCATGCTCGGCGGCTTCGTCATCGACCTGGCGTACGTCGGGGCGAACGGGATCTCCCGCGAGCAGGGGCTGACCACGCCCGACCCGGCGGTGGCCGCCGTCAAGGCCAAGGTCATGGCGGTGTCCCGGCGGGTGGTCTTCGCCGGGGTGCACACGAAGTTCGGCGGCCACAGCTTCTGCCGCTTCGCCGACGTCGCAGACGTCGACACCATCGTCACGGACACCGCGCTGCCGGCGTCCGAGGCGCACCGCTACTCACTGCTCGGCCCCGTGGTGCTGCGCGTCTGAGCGCCCGGCCGACCCGTCATCACCACCACACCACCACCCTTGGAGGTCCACTGTGTCCATAACACGGTCTCCTCGCCGATGGCGCGGCGCACTCGCCGTCGCCGTCGCCGTCGGTCTCGCCACCACCGCCTGCTCCGGAGCCGGCGGTGGCTCGTCGTCCGGCGGCAGCGGCGGCAAGACGATCACCGTGCTGATGGTCGGCAACCCGCAGATGGAGGACCTGGCGAAGGTCACCGCCGACAACTTCACCAAACAGACCGGGATCACCGTGCGGTTCACGATCCTTCCCGAGAACGAACTGCGCGACAAGGTCACCCAGGACGTCGCCACCCAGGGCGGTCAGTACGACGTGGCCACGATCGGGGCGTACGAGGCGCCGATCTGGGCCAAGAACGGCTGGCTGCACGAACTGAGCTCGTACGCCGACTCGGACAACGGCTACGACGAGGGTGACCTGCTCAAGCCGATGGTCGCCTCGCTCTCCGGTGAGGACGGCAAGCTCTACGCGGCGCCGTTCTACGGCGAGTCGTCCTTCCTCATGTACAACAAGGAGCTCTTCACGGCCAAGGGCCTGACCATGCCGGAGCGGCCGACCTGGCAGCAGGTGGCCCAGTTCGCCGCGCAACTCGACGACAAGAAGGCCGGCGTCGCCGGCATCTGCCTGCGCGGGCTGCCCGGCTGGGGCGAGCTGTTCGCCCCGCTGACCACGGTCGTCAACACCTTCGGCGGCACCTGGTTCGAGAAGGACTGGACCCCGAAGGTGAATGCGCCGGAGTTCACCGCGGCGACGAAGTTCTACGTCGACCTGGTCCGGTCCCACGGCGAGGCGGGCGCGCCGCAGGCCGGCTTCACCGAGTGCCTGAACACCTTCGGCCAGGGCAAGGCGGCGATGTGGTACGACGCCACCTCCGCCGCGGGCACGCTGGAGGACTCCAGCGCGAGCAAGGTCGCCGGCAAGGTCGGCTACGCGTACGCGCCGGTGAACAAGACGAAGTCCTCGGGCTGGCTGTGGGCCTGGGCACTCGCCATGCCCAAGACCACCAAGAACGCCGACGCCGCCTGGAAGTTCATCTCCTGGGCCACCGGCAAGGAGTACGAGAAGCTGGTCGGCTCCTCGCTCGGCTGGTCGCGGGTCCCGGCCGGCAAGCGGCAGTCCACGTACGAGATCCCCGAGTACCGGCAGTCCGCGACCGCCTTCGCCGACCTCACCCTCAAGTCGATCCAGGAGGCCGACCCGGTCAATCCCGGCCTGCAGCCCCGGCCCGCGCTCGGCGTGCAGTTCGTCGGCATCCCGGAGTTCGCCGACCTCGGCACGAAGGTCTCCCAGGAGGTCTCCGCCGCGATCGCCGGCAGCAGCACCGTCGACAAGGCGCTCGCCGACGGCCAGCGACTGGCCGAGGACGTCGCCAAGGAATACCGGTAGCCGCCAATCCGGGGCCGGTCGAGGACCGGCCGGCCCCGGCCCTGCCCCGAGGGGTTCCCATGACCCAGACCGTCACCGCCGGCGCGGGCGCGGCACGCCGGCGTACCGGCAGACCCGTCCCCGCCGCCGCGCGGCAGCGCTGGACCCGCCGCGCCCCGCTGCTGCCCGCCCTGATCTTCGCGATCGTGGTGACCCAGATTCCGTTCCTGGTCACCCTTTACCTGTCCACGCTCGACTGGAACGCACTGCGCCCCGGCCGGCGCGCCTTCGTCGGTCTCGCCAACTACGGTGAGGTGCTCACCGACGCCCGGTTGCGCGCCGCCCTGCTGAACACCGTGGTGCTCACCGCCGCCTCCGTCGTGCTGTCCGTCCTGCTCGGTCTCGGCCTGGCCATCCTGCTCGACCGCCGGTTCCCCGGGCGCGGCGTGGTCCGGACGCTGCTCATCACGCCGTTCCTGGTGATGCCGATGGCCGCGGCGCTGCTCTGGAAACACGCCATCTACAACCCGTCCTACGGCCTGATCAACGGAATCGTGGGCGGCAGCACCGACTGGGTGTCCCGGTACCCGATGCTCTCGGTGGTGACCACCCTGGTCTGGCAGTGGACCCCGTTCATGATGCTGATCATCCTGGCCGGGTTGCAGAGCCAGTCGCTGGAGACCCTGGAGGCCGCCCGGGTCGACGGGGCCGGACCGTGGCAGACCTTCACCCGGGTGACCCTGCCCTACCTGCGCCCCTACCTGGAGCTGGGCGCCCTGCTCGGCTCGATCTATTTGGTGCAGACCTTCGACGCCGTCTTCACCATCACCCAGGGTGGGCCCGGCACCGCCACCACCAACCTGCCGTACGAGATCTACCTGACCACCTTCCGCAAGTTCGAGTACGGCGAGGCCGCCGCGGCCGGCGTCGTGGTGGTGATCGGCACCATCGTCGTCGCCACCTTCGCCCTGCGGGTGATCTCCAGCCTGTTCCGGATGGAGGACGCGCGATGACGACCCTCACCCGACGCGCCCCCCGGCGGCGCACCAGCCCGGCGCGGCGCGCGAGCGGCGCGGGCGGGGCGGCGTGGACCGTGCTGGCCTGGCTGGCCGGGCTGCTGTTCTTCCTGCCCGTGCTGTGGATGGTGCTGACCGGTTTCAAGCGGGAGGTCGACGCGGCCAGCAACCCGCCGGCCTGGCTCTTCACGCCCGTGCTCGACGGCTACCGGCAGGTCTTCGACCGGGACATCACGCCGTACCTGCTCAACTCCCTGATGGCCAGCCTGCTGTCCACCCTGCTGGTGTTGCTGCTGGCCACCCCGGCGGCGTACGCGCTGTCGATCCGGCCGGTCGCCAAGTGGCGCGACGTGCTGTTCTTCTTCATCAGCACCAAGATGCTGCCCGCGGTCGCCGCGCTGCTGCCGATCTACCTGCTGGTCAAGGAACTCGGCATGCTCGACAACGTCTGGACCATGGTCATCCTCTACACCGCGATGAATCTCCCGCTCGCGGTGTGGATGATGCGGTCCTTCCTGCTGGAGGTGCCGGCCGCGCTGATCGAGGCGGCGGCGATGGACGGCGCGAGCCTGACCATGACGATCCGGCGGATCCTGCTGCCGATCGTCGCACCCGGCCTGGCCGCCACGGCACTGATCTGTTTCATCTTCAGCTGGAACGAGTTCTTCTTCGCGGTCAACCTCACCGCGACGCGGGCCGGCACGTCGCCGATCTTCCTGGTCGGCTTCATCACCTCAGAAGGGCTCTTCCTCGCCCGGCTCTGCGCGGCGGCGACCATCGTGTCGCTGCCGGTCGTGCTGGCCGGCTGGTTCGCCCAGAAGCAACTCGTCCGAGGACTCTCCATGGGGGCGGTCAAATGAAGGCAGCGGTCATCGTCACGCCGGGGCAGGTTTCGCTGGAGTCGGTGCCCGATCCGACGCCCGGGCCGCGCGACGTGGTCGTCGAGGTCGCCGGCTGCGGGATCTGCGGCACCGACCTGCACATCATGGACGGCGAGTTCGCGCCCGCGTACCCGATCGTGCCGGGCCACGAGTTCGCCGGCCGGGTGGTCGAGGTGGGCCGGGACGTCACCGAGGTGCGGGTCGGCGACGCGGTGGCCGTCGACCCGTCGCTGCACTGCGGGGAGTGCTACCAGTGCCGCCGAGGGCGGGGCAACCTGTGTGAACGGTGGGCGGCCATCGGGGTCACCGTCTCCGGTGGCGCGGCGCAGTACGCGGTCGCGCCGGTACGGAACTGCTTTCCGCTGCCGGAGTCCGTCGCGCCGGCGGACGCCGCGCTGATCGAGCCGCTCTCCTGCGCGGTGCGCGGCTTCGACGTGCTGCCCCGCCGGCTGGCCGACCATTACCTGATCTACGGCGCCGGCACCATGGGGCTGATGATGCTGGAGTTGGCGAAGCGGTGCGGCGCGGCGAGCGTCAGCGTGGTCGACCCCAACCCGGACCGGTTGGCCACCGCGGTCCGGTTGGGCTGCACGGCCAGCGGCGCGGGCGCGGAGGAGTTGACCCGTCCCCGCGGCTGGGACGTGGTCATCGACTGCACGGGCGTGCGGGCGGCGATCGACGACGGTCTGGGGCGGGTCGCCCCGGCCGGCACCTTCCTCCAGTTCGGGGTCTCCGAGTACCGCACCCGGGCGACCGTGGAGCCGTACCGGATCTACAACCGGGAGATCACCATCACCGGGTCGATGGCGGTGCTGCACAGCTTCGAGCGGGCGGGCGAACTGTTCGCCGCGGGGGTGCTGGACCCCGCGGTGTTCATCAGCCACCGCTTCCCGCTGGACCGGTACGCCGAGGCGATGGCCCAGTTCCGGGCGGGCGTCGGTCGCAAGATCCAAATCGCGAGTTGACGAGAGGTGGTCGCAGGCAGCTGCCGGCAAATCGGTGGTTAACCGGATAAATGTTCGCCCTCTGATTACGGTGGGGTGCGCAAGGCGGTCAGCGGCAGCGGTCCGGTCCGGGTGGTCCGACGGTCCGCCGTACGGGCTGGCCGGGCTGGGCCGACCGCTGGAGGCGAATCCGGTGACGATGGAAGCAGAGCGCACCCTGCAGGACGAGGAGATCACCCGGCTGGGTGACCTCGCCGCCCAACTCCGGGCGGACTCGATCCGCTGCAGCACCAGGGTCGGGTCCGGCCACCCGACCTCCAGCCTGTCGGCCGCCGACCTGCTGGCGGTGCTGATCTCCCGGCACCTGCGCTACGACTGGCGCAACCCGCGCAACCCCGCCAACGACCACCTGATCTTCTCCAAGGGCCATGCCTCACCCCTGCTCTACGCGGTCTTCAAGGCGGTCGGCGCGATCAGCGACCAGGAGCTGATGGACACCTACCGTCGGTCGGGATCGCGCCTGCAGGGGCACCCCACCCCGGCCCTGCCCTGGGTGGACGTGGCCACCGGTTCGCTCGGCCAGGGACTGCCGGTCGGCGTGGGGATCGCGCTCGCCGGTCAGTACCTCGACCAGCGTCCGTTCCACGTCTGGGTGCTCTGCGGCGACAGTGAGACTGCGGAGGGCTCCATCTGGGAGGCCCTGGACAAGGCCGCCCACTACGGGCTGCGCAACCTCACCGCGATCGTGGACGTGAACCGGTTCGGGCAGCGGGGGCCGACCGAGCTGGAATGGGACCTGGACACCTACCGCCGGCGGGTCGAGGCATTCGGGTGCCACCCGCTCGTCGTCGACGGCCACGACCTGGCCGCCATCGACGAGGCGTTCGGCCGGGCCCGGGAGGCGACCGGCCCGACAGTCGTGCTCGCCCGGACGGTCAAGGGCAAGGGGGTGCCCGAGGTCGAGAACAAGCCCGGCTGGCACGGCAAGGCACTCAAGGAGGACATGGCAGAGCGGGCCGTCCAGGCCCTCGGCGGCGTACGGCAGATCCGCGTGACCGGGCCGCACCCCGGCAGCTTCTCGCCGCCCGCCGCCCCCGCCAAGGAGCCACCGGCACTGCCCCGCTACGAGAAGGGGGCGAAGGTGGCCACCCGCAACGCGTACGGGGAGGCGCTGCGCGCGCTGGGCGCCCGGCCGGACGTGGTGGCCCTGGACGGCGAGGTCAGCGACTCCACCCGCGCCGACAAGTTCGCCGAGGCGTACCCGGACCGGTTCTTCGAGATGTTCATCGCCGAGCAGCAACTGGTCGCCGCCGCGGTCGGCCTCCAGGTACGCGGCTACCGGCCGTTCGTTGCGACCTTCGCCGCGTTCCTGTCCCGGGCCTACGACTTCATCCGGATGGCCGGCATCTCCCAGGCCGACATCGCCCTGTCCGGCTCGCACGCCGGGGTGGAGATCGGCCCGGACGGCCCCTCGCAGATGGGGCTGGAGGACCTGGCCGCCATGCGTGCCGTGCAGGGCTCGACCGTGCTCTATCCCAGCGACGCCGTCTCCTGCGCCACCCTCGTCGCGCAGATGGTCGACCGCAAGGGCGTCAGCTACCTGCGCACCACCCGCGGCAAGTACCCGGTGCTCTACGACAACGGGGAGGAGTTCCCGATCGGCGGTAGCAAGCTGGTCCGGGAGGGCGGCGACGTCGCGCTCATCGGCGCCGGGGTGACCGTGCACAACTGCCTCGCCGCCGCCGACGAACTGGCCCGCGAGGGGATCGACGCCCGGGTCATCGACCTCTACTCGGTCAAGCCGCTCGACCGGCAGCGGCTGCGCGACGCGGTGCGCGACACCGGCGGCCGGCTGGTGGTGGTCGAGGACCACTACCCGCAGGGCGGGCTGGGCGCCGCCGTGCTGGAGTCGCTGGCCGACCTGGCCGATTCGGTGCGGGTCACCCACCTCGCGGTACGCGGGCTGCCCGGCTCGGGCACCCCGACCCAGCTGATGGACCAGGCGGGGATCGGTGTCAACGCCGTCGTCATCGCGGCCCGCGCCCTGGCCTGACGCCGCCGGCTCAGCGCCGCAACCGGATCTCGGCCGGTTCCCGGTCGCTGCGCAGCCCCTTCCAGGACGGGTGGCGCAGCCGGCGGTCGGGGGTCCAGGACCGGAAGGTGACATCCCCGACCAGGACCGGGTCGACCCAGACGGCCTGCCGGGCGTGCTCACGCGGCACCGGCGAGTCGAACGGCGGGTCCCGTCGGGTCAGCGGCTCCAGCCGCTGCTGGAGATCGCGCAGCACGGTCTGGGTGAAGCCGGTGCCGACGTGGCCGACGTAGACCAGCCGGTCCTGCGGGTCGTACATGCCGAGCAGCAGGGAGCCGATGGTGCCGGCCCGCCGGCCGGCGCCCGGCTTCCACCCGCCCACGATCACCTCGACCGTGTCGTTGAGCGGCACCTTCACCCACGCCGACGCCCGCCGGCCGGGTTCGTACGCCGCGCCGAGCTGCTTCGCCACGACTCCTTCCAGGCCGAGTTCGGCCGCCGCCGTGGCCAGCTCCCGGCCGGCCTCGCCAGTCCAGTAGGGCGGCGTCTCGACGCTCTCGCCGCTGAGCCCCAACTCCGCCAGGGCCGCCCGGCGCTCGGTGTACGGCAGGGACGTGGTGTCCCGCCCGTCGAGGTGCAGGAGATCGAACAGGTACAGCCGTACCGGGGTCGCCGCGACCAGCGCGGCGGCCGGCGCCCGGACGTGCATCCGGCGTTGCAGCGCCGAGAAGCTGGGCCGGCCGTCGGCGTCGAGGGCCACGATCTCCCCGTCGAGCACCGCCCGCCGCCCGGCCAGCAGCCGGGCCAGCTCGCCCAGCTCCGGGTACGCCCGGGTGACGTCCCGGTCGTTGCGGCTGAGCAGTCGCAGCCCGCCGTCGACGTAGGCGATCGCGCGCACGCCGTCCCACTTGAACTCGTACCCCCAGCCGGGACCGGTGGGCAGCGCGCCGCTGGACGCGAGCATCGGCGGCACCAGCTTCGGCATCCTGGCCACTCCTCGAGCATGGTCGCCGGCGCCCGGCGCGTCGCCGTTTCCAGGCTTTTGGCCGGCCGGCGGGGCGTCGATCGTTTGTGCCGGTCGCCGGTGGGTAGCCACGCGGTCTCCGGGACGGGAAGGACGGGTCATGGCCGAGCTGGAGTTCTTCGAGAAGGTGGCCGCACGGGCGGGCGTCCCGGCGGAGACCGCGCGCTCCCTGACCGAGGCGACCCTGCGTACCCTCGCCGAGCGGATCAGCGGCGGCGAGGCGGCGGACCTGGCCGAACACGTGGCGCACGAGCTGCGCCCGCTGTTGGCCCGGGCCCGCCCGGAGGAGCCCGAGGCGTTCGGGTACGACGAGTTCCTGCGACGGGTGGCGGAGCGCGCCGGGTCCCCGCCGGACGTCGCCGAGCGGGGCGTGCGGGCCGTGCTGCAGACCCTGCACCGGGTGGTCGGGCACCGGGAGTTCGAGCACGCGTTGGCGCAGCTGCCGAAGGAGATCGGCATGCTGGCCCAGCCGGTGCCCCGCGAGCCCTGACCGGCCCGGCTCAGCGCGCGGCCGTGCCCGCTCCGGGCTCGGCGACCTGCCCCCACATCGACTTCATCTCGTCGAACGCCTGCTCCATGATCTGCACCATCGCCCGGCGGGCCCGCTCGCCGTCGCGGTGTTGCAGCGCCTGGGCGACCTCGGCGTGCAGCTGCAGCGCCTGCTGGTCCGGGTGGTGCGGCATCAGGTGGTAGTGGTGCCGGCCGGTGAGCACCTCGGCGACCAGTTCCTGGAGCTTCACGAACATCTCGTTGCCGGAGGCGGCGAGGACCCGCCGGTGGAAGTCGATGTCCAGGCGGAGGAAGCGCTCCTCGTCCCCGGCCTCCCCGGCCGCCCACATCTTCGCGGCGATCCCGACCAGGTCACTGGCCTCGTCGGGGGAGATCCGGCCGGCCGCGAGCCAGGCGGCGTGCGGCTCGACCGCGGTCCGCAGCTCGGTGATCGACCGGAGCTGCGCCATCCGTCCTGCGGAGGCGAGCCGCCAGCGGATCACCTGCGGATCGAAGACGTTCCACGCCTCGGCGGGCCGGATCAGCACGCCGACCCGGCGGCGGGTCTCGATGAAACCCATCGACGCGAGCACCCGTAGGACCTCGCGGATCACCGACCGGGAGACGGCGTACCGGTCGACCAGTTCGTCGATGTTGAGCACCGAGCCGGCGGCCAGCTCGCCGCCGCAGATGGCGGTGCCGAGGTGGTCGAGGACGCGGGCGTGCAGCCCCGCCTCGGCGGGTCCGGACTGGGCGGGTGCGACCCCCGGGGAGGACTGATCCACGCGACGGAGCATATCAGTTCGGGATCACCCCTTGAATAAGTCAGCTTTTTCGGCCTAGCATCCGGTCGTTAAGCAGACGTTACAGCGTTGTGGCGCTCTTCCCCCGGGGCGGCGACCACGAGAAAAGGAGAGATGACGTGCGACGTCGATCGATAATCGGTGCGTCTCTGGCCGCGGTGGTCGCCATGGGCCTGGCCGCCTGCGGCGGCGGTGGCGACGACAGCGGCGCGTCCAAGACGGTGCGCGTGACGCTGGCGAACCACGTGTGGACGGAGAACATCAAGGCGGCCCTGCCCGAGTTCGAGAAGCAGACCGGGCTCAAGGTCGAGATCACCCAGCTCGGCGAGGACCAGCTCTCCGACCAGTACAACGTCAAGCTGAACGCCGGCTCCGGCGACATCGACGTGATGATGTACCGGCCCCTGCAGGAGGGGAAGCTGTTCGCCAAGAACAAGTACCTCGCCGACCTGTCGGACAAGGTGAAGGCCAACAAGGACTGGGACTTCAACGACTTCCAGGCCGGCCCGGTGGACACCACCACCTATGACGGCAAGGTGGTCGGCGTGCCGATCATCACCGAGCAGGAGGTCCTGTACTACCGCAAGGACCTGCTGGCCAAGGCCGGCCTGAGCGCCCCGCCGAAGACCCTCGACGAGCTCAAGGCCGCCGCCGCCAAGATCAAGGCCAGCACCCCGGGTGTCGCGGGCTTCGTCGCCCGCACGGGCAAGTCGCCGGCGGTCACCCAGTTCTCCAGCTTCCTCTACAGCTTCGGCGGTGACTTCGTCGACGGCAGCGGCAAGGCCGCCGTCAACAGCGACGCCGCCAAGCAGGCGTACGCCTACTACGGCGGGCTGATCAAGGACTCCGGCCCGGCCAACGTCAGCACCGACATGAGCTGGCCCGAGGCGATGGCGATCTTCACCCAGGGCAAGGCGGCCTTCTACACCGAGGCCGACTCGCTCTACAAGAACGCCACCGACCCGGCGAAGTCCAAGGTGTCCGACACCGTCGGCTTCGCGCCGTTCCCGGCTGGCCCGGCCGGCTCCAAGCCGTACAACGTGCCGTCCTGGGCGCTGGGCATCAACGACGGCTCGGAGAACAAGGCCAACGCCTGGAAGTTCATCGAGTGGGCGACCAGCAAGGAGCAGACCCTCGCGCAGCAGAAGTCCGGTGTGCCGAGCGCCCGCAGCTCCGTCTGGGCCAACCCGGAGGGCACCGCGACCTACCCGAAGGACCTGGTGGATGCCATCGCGGCCAGCTCCCAGGGCGGCGTGGGCCACGACCGCCCGCTGGTCGTGAAGGTCGCCGAGGCCCGTGAGATCGTCGGCCAGCCGATCGTCGACGCGATCGCCGGCAAGGACGCCGCGGCCGCGGCCGACACGGCCAACGCCGGCTTCCAGAAGTTCCTGGACGACGAGGCCAGGTAAGTCGCACGCGGGTGGTGGGGCGCGCCCCACCACCCGCGTACCCCTGTCGGCCCGCCCATCCCCGGAGATCTCATGGCAACCGTCACCACCCCCCGCCGCGCACCCGGCGGCGCCGGCGTCATGCCCGACACGCCCGGCTGGGCGCGCTGGGCCAACGACCATCGCAAGTGGCTCTTCGCCACCCCCGCGATGGCCTTCGTCGCCGCTCTGATCGTGATCCCGCTGGGCTGGACGATCTGGCTCAGCCTGACCGACGCCGAGGGATCCGTCCGCGCCGAGAGCGAGTTCGTGGGCTTCCGCAACTACCTCGACGTGCTGGCGGACACCGACCGGTTCTGGCCGGCGGTCGGCCGCACCGCCACCTTCACCCTCGTCGCGCTGGCCTTCGAGGTGGTTCTCGGCATGGCCGTCGCGCTGCTGCTGTGGCGGCCGTTCAAGGGTGAGAAGTGGGTCCGGGTCGCCATCCTCATGCCGTTGGTCGCCACCCCGGTCGCGGTCGGCATGATGTGGCGGCTCATCTTCGACCCGAACATCGGCCTGGCCAACCAGTTGCTCGGCTGGGTCGGCATCGCACCGCAGCCCTGGCTCGCCGGCGAGCACTCCGCCCTGCCCACCACGATCTTCATCGACGTGTGGCAGTGGACCCCGATGGTGGTGCTGATCCTGCTCGCCGGACTGACCTCACTGTCGGAGGAACCCCAGGAGGCGGCGCGGATCGACGGCGCCAGCACCTGGCAGCGGTTCCGGCACGTCACCCTGCCGCTGCTGATGCCCACGGTCGTCGTGGCGATCCTGCTGCGCGGCATCGACGCGCTGAAGACCTTCGACATCCTCTACGCCACCAAGGGCCGCGGCGGCGGTTCCTTCCACGAGGTGGAGACCCTCAACGTGTACGCCTACGGGCTGAGCTTCGACTACAACGAGTACGGCGTCTCCTCCACCGTCCTCATCCTGTTCTTCCTGATCATCATCGGGTCGATGTGGGCCCTGACCGCGCGGCGTAAGGAGGCCAAGCGATGAAGCCCCGTCCCGCGTACCGGATCTTCCGGGTGGTCGCCCTCGTCGTCGTGGTGCTGTCACTGATCGCGCCGCTGCTCTGGATGATCGCCGCGTCGTTCAAGACCAACGTCGACATCTACGACACCGGCAAGGCGCTGGTCTTCTCGCCCACCCTGGACAACTACGCCAACGTGCTCAAGCAGGCGCACTACGTCCAGTTCATCGGCAACAGCCTCTGGGTGGCGTTCGCCGCGACCGTGCTGTCGCTGATCCTCGGCGTGCCGGCCGCGTACTCGATGAGCCGGTTCAACATGAAGAAGTCGGCCCTGGTGGTGTTGATGGCCCGGGTCATCCCCGGCGTCTCGCTGCTGGTGCCCTGGTACTACGTCTTCTCGAACCTGAAGATGGTCGGCGGGTTCGGCGTGCTGATCCTCAGCCACATGTTCGTCTCGCTGCCGCTGATCGTCTACATCATGATGGGCTTCTTCGACGGCCTGCCCGAGGAGCTGGAGGAGGCGGCGCTGGTCGACGGGCTCACCCACATCGGCGCGTTCCGCCGGATCACCCTGCCGCTGTCGATGCCGGGCATCGCGACCGCCGGGATCCTCTCCTTCATCTTCTCCTGGAACAACTTCATGTTCGCCCTGGTGCTCTCCGGCGCGAACACCAAGACCCTGCCCGTGGCGATCTTCGACTTCGTCGGGTACGCCAGCATCGACTGGGGCGGCCTGATGGCCGCGGCCACCGTGGTCACCCTGCCGATCATGGTGATCGCCCTGTTCGTGCAGAAGTACGTGGTCTCCGGCCTCACCGCCGGCGCGACGAAGGGCTGAGCGGCATGACCACCATCGCGCGCATCGAGACCTTCCTCGTCGCGCCCCGCTGGCTGTTCGTCCGGGTGGAGACCGAGTCCGGCATCGTCGGCTGGGGGGAGGCCACCTGCGAGGGCCGTTCCGAGACCGTCCGAGCCGCCGTCGAGCAGCTCGCCGAGCTGCTGGTCGGCCGGGACGCGCTGCGCATCGAGGACCACTGGCAGGTCATGACCAAGGGGTCCTTCTACCGGGGCGGACCGATCCTGGCCAGCGCCGTGGCCGGCCTCGACCAGGCGCTCTGGGACATCGCCGGCAAGCACTACGGCGCCCCGGTGCACCAGCTGCTCGGCGGCCCGGTCCGCGACCGGATCCGGGTGTACGGCTGGGTCGGCGGCGACGAGCCCGACGAGGTCCGCGACCACATCGCCGCGCAGGTCGAGGCGGGACTGACCGCGGTCAAGATGAACGCCTCCGGCCGGATGAGCCCGATCGCCTCGGTCGCCGAGCTGGACGGCGTGGTGGCCCGGGTGGCCGCCGCCCGCGAGGTGCTCGGCGAGCACCGGGACGTCGCGGTGGACTTCCACGGCCGGTTCACCCTGGCCAACGCCCGCCGGGTCGCGCCGCTGCTGGAGCCGTACCGGCCGCTGTTCCTGGAGGAGCCGGTCGTCCCGGAGAACTCCCACCTGATCGGCGACTTCGTCCGGTCCACCACCACCCCGGTGTCCACCGGCGAGCGGCTGTACAGCCGGCAGGAGTTCCTGCCGGTCTTCCAGGCCGGCATCGCGGTGGCGCAGCCGGACCTGTCGCACGCCGGTGGCATCACCGAGGTCCGCAAGATCGCCTCGTTGGCCGAGGTGTACGACGTGCAGCTCGCCCCGCACTGCCCGCTCGGCCCCATCGCCCTCGCGGCCTGCCTCCAGGTCGGCTTCGCCACGCCGAACTACCTGATCCAGGAGCAGAGCATCGGCATCCACTACAACCAGGGTGCCGAGGTGCTCGACTACTGTCTCGACAAGAAGCCGCTGGCCTTCGTGGACGGACACGTGGAGCGGCTCACCGCCCCCGGCCTCGGCATCGAGATCGACGAGAACGCGGTCCGGGAGGCCGACCGGCGCGGCCACGCCTGGCGCAGCCCGATGTTCCGGCACCCCGACGGCTCCTACGCGGAATGGTGACGATGACCCTCGACCTCACCGCCGAACTCGCCGCGACCCGCCTGCTGGCGGTCATCCGCGGCACCGACCCGGCCGCCGCCGTGGCCACCGGCACCGCCCTGCTCGCCGCGGGCGTACGGGTGGTCGAGGTGGCCCTGACCACCCCCGGCGCCTGCGACGCCATCGCCGCGATCCGGGCCGACGCCCCGCCCGGTGCCCTGGTCGGCGCCGGCACGGTGCTCACCCCTGCGGCGGTCGCCGACGTGGCCGCCGCCGGCGCCCAGTTCGTCGTCACCCCGGCCGTCGTCGACTCCATCGGCGCGGCGGCCCGCCGGGGGCTGCCGGTGGCCGCCGGGGCGCTCACCCCGACCGAGGCGTACGCCGCCGTGCGCGCCGGGGCCGTGGCGGTGAAACTCTTCCCCGCCTCACTGGGCGGCCCGGCCTACCTGAAGGCGCTGCGCGACCCGTTCCCGGACATTCCGTTCGTCGCGGTCGGTGGGGTGGGCCTGGCCGACCTGCCCGGCTACCTCGCCGCCGGGGCGATCGCCGTCGGCGTCGGGGGTCCGCTGGTGGGCGACGCCGCCTCCGGCGGAGACCTCGGCGCCCTGCGCGAGCGGGCCCGGGCCTACCTCGCCGCCGTCGCATGACCGGCGTCGACCTGCTCACCGTGGGCGAGGCCCTGGTGTCGCTGCGCTCGGCCGGGCCTCTCGCGACCGGCGGCCCGCTCACCCCGCACCTGGCCGGGGCCGAGTCCAACGTGGCGATCGGGGTGGCCCGGCTCGGTCACCGCGCCGGCTTCGCCGGCCGGGTCAGCGCCGACGAGCTCGGCCTGTTCCTGCTGCGGCAACTGCGCGCCGAGGGGGTGGACGTCGGCCACGTGGTCCGCGACCCCGACCGCCCGGCCGGGCTGATGTTTTTGGAACGGCGTACCGCCGACCTGACCCGGGTGGTCTACCAGCGGGCCGGCTCCGCCGGGTCCGCGCTGACCGTCGACGACGTGCGGCCCGCCCTGGCGGCCGGCGCCCGGGTGCTGCACCTGACCGGGATCACCCCGGCGCTGTCCGACAGCGCCCGGGCGGCCACCGCGTGGGCGGCCGGGACCGCCGCCCGGGGCGGGACCCTGGTCTGCCTCGACGTCAACCACCGGACGAAGCTGTGGGACCGGGACGCCGCCCGGGCGGTGCTCACCCCGCTCGCCGGCCACGCCTCGGTCGTGGTCGCCTCGCACGACGAGCTGGACCTGGTCGGTGCGCCCGGCGCGGACGAGCCGACGGTGGTGGCCGAGCTGCTGGACCGCGGCGTGTCGACCGTGCTGGTGAAACTCGGCGGCGACGGCGCCCGCGCGTACACCCGCGACGGCCGGTTGGAGGCGGCGGCGCTGCCCGTGACGGCGGTGGACACCGTCGGCGCGGGGGACGCCTTCACCGCCGGCTACCTCTCCGGCCACCTGGACGGCCTCGACCTGGCGGGGCGGCTGCGTCGCGCGGTGACCCTCGGTGCCTTCGCCGTCGCCGGGCACGGCGACTGGGAGACCCTGCCGCGCCGCGACGAGCTGTCCCTCCTGGACGGCTGGCAACCCGGCAGCACCGTCCGCTGATCCCACCCCGAGAAAGGCAAGCGCGTGAAGATCGTCGCAGCCGAAGTGATCGTATCCAGCCCCGACCGCAACTTCGTCACCCTCAAGATCACCACAGACGAGGGGCTCACCGGGCTGGGCGACGGCACCCTCAACGGGCGTGAACTCTCCGTCGCGTCCTACCTGACCGACCACGTCGTCCCCCTGCTGATCGGGCGGGACCCGCACCGCATCGAGGACACCTGGCAGTTCCTGTACCGGTCGGCCTACTGGCGGCGCGGGCCGGTCACCATGGCCGCCATCGCGGCCGTCGACGTCGCGCTCTGGGACATCAAGGCCAAGGCCGCCGGAATGCCGCTCTACCAGCTCCTCGGCGGTGCCTCCCGGACCGGGATCATGGCGTACGGGCACGCCTCCGGGCGGGACCTGCCGGAGCTGTTCGACTCGATCCGCCGGCACCTCGAACTGGGCTTCCGCTCGATCCGGGTGCAGACCTCGGTGCCCGGCATCAACGCCGTCTACGGCGTCGCCGCCCAGCCCAGCGCCGACGGCAAGCGCTACGACTACGAACCGGCGCAGCGCACCCCGCTGCCCGCCGAGGAGGACTGGGACACCCGCGCCTACCTGCGCCACCTGCCCGGCGTCTTCGAGGCGGTCCGCAACGAGTTCGGCCCCGAACTGCCGCTGCTGCACGACGGCCACCACCGGATGACCCCCATGCAGGCCGCCAAGCTGGGCAAGGCCCTCGAACCGTACGACCTGTTCTGGCTGGAGGACTGCACCCCGGCGGAGAACCAGGAGGCGCTGCGTCTGGTCCGCCAGCACACCACCACCCCGCTGGCCATCGGCGAGATCTTCAACACCGTCTGGGACTACCAGACGCTGATCCGCGAGCAGCTCATCGACTACGTCCGCTCCGCCGTCACCCACACCGGCGGCATCACCGCCATGCGGAAGCTGCTCGACTACGCCGCCCAGTACCAGATCAAGTCCGGCATCCATGGCCCGACCGACATCTCGCCGGTCGGCATGGCCGCCGCGCTGCACCTGGACCTGGCCATCCACAACTTCGGCATCCAGGAGTACATGCAGCACGGCCCGCTGACCAACGAGGTGTTCCGGCAGTCGTTCAGCTTCACCGACGGCTACCTGCACCCGGGGGAGCAGCCCGGCCTCGGGGTGGAGCTGGACGAGGAGGCCGCCGCCCGGTTCCCGTACCAGCCGGCGTACCTGCCGTTCAACCGGCTCAAGGACGGCACGGTCCATGACTGGTGAGCAGCCGCCCACCCGGCACGTCGTGGTGATGGGCGTGTCCGGGGCGGGCAAGACCACCGTGGCCCGGGGCATCGCCGAGGTGACCGGGCTGCGGTTCGCCGAGGCGGACGAGTTCCACCCGCCGGCGAACGTGGCCCGGATGCGCGCGGGCATCCCTCTCGACGACGCGGACCGCTGGCCGTGGCTGCGGGACCTGGCCGCCTGGATGGCCGCCCGGCACGCCGAAGGCGTGTCCACGGTGCTGACCTGCTCGGCGCTGAAGCGTGCCTACCGGGACGTGCTGCGGCAGGGACCACCGCACGTCGAGTTCGTCCACCTGGACGGGGCCGCGGAGCTGATCCGGGAGCGGATGACCCGGCGCGCCGACCACTACATGCCGGCCAGCCTGCTCGACTCGCAGCGGGCCATCCTGGAGCCGCTGGACGCGGACGAGTCCGGGATCGTGCTGGAGGTGGCGGGGTCGCCGGACGACCTCGTGGCGGCGACGGTCACCCGGCTCGGCCTGCCCCGGAGGGTGTCGGTCGGCGGCCGCTGACCGGCGGTGACGTCGTCGCTCCGACCGGCACCGTCGGACCGGCGACGCGGGCGGCCGGCGACCCGGTGACCCGGGCGCCGGCCGGCCCCGCTTCCGTGGCTCAGTCGGGCAGGGCGTCCAGGTAGACCCAGCGGCCGTCCTCGCGGACGAAACGGCTGTGCTCGTCGAGGGTGCCGGGCCGGCCGGCCTCCCGGTAGTGGGCACGGAAGGCGACCGTGCCGGTGGCGTCGAAGAGGCCACCCCGGTCGGCGCCGAGGACCTCCAGGCGGGTCCACCGGGTGCCGGGATCCAGCCGCAGCCGGGCCGGGCGGGTCGACGAGTGCCAGCTGCGCAGCAGGTAGTCCGCGTCGCCCAGGG
Organism: Micromonospora mangrovicola; assembly: GCF_047200535.1. NCBI lineage: Bacteria > Bacillati > Actinomycetota > Actinomycetes > Micromonosporales > Micromonosporaceae > Micromonospora > Micromonospora mangrovicola. The sequence goes on from NZ_JBJZOG010000009.1 coordinate 119,441, forward strand.
CGAAGGCGGTGTACCGGGACCGCATCAGCGCCTCGGCGGTCGCCGCGGTCGAGACACCCTGGTGGATCGGCCTGCAGCAGTCCCCGTACGGCAGGCCGCTGCCGCACGGGCAGGGCGCTCTCTCCTCGGCCGCGCTCCGGCGGGTGCCGTTCTTCGCCACGACCGCCATCCTGCCCCAGCCCGGCCCCTGCGGGCCGCCGGCCCCGGACTTGCGCGCTCGCGCTGCAATGACGGGGTGGACGGGGAAATGGTCCGGCGGCTCGCCGAGGCGGTCGAACGGGTCCGGGAATACCAGACGACGATCGGGCAGGTCGAGCTGCTGCGCCGGCGCGTGGCCGAGGCGGAGCGCCGGCTCGCCGGGCTGCGTGGCGCGCGCGAGCGGGAACAGGCGGACGTCGCGCGGCTGGAGGGCCGATCGGCCACCCGGCTCCTCGCCGCCGTGCGCGGCAGCCGGGAGGAGGACCTGCGCCGGGAGCGGGCCGAGGCAGAGCTGGCCGCCCGGCGCGAGGCGGACGCCCAGGCCCAGCTCACCGGGCTGCGGGAGGAGCACCGGGCCGCCCAGGCCCGCTGCGCCGCGCTCGCCGACGCGCCGCAGGCGTACGCCGCCCTGCTCGACGAACGGGAACGTCGGCTCCGCGCGGGCGGGGACCCCCGCGCCGCCCGCCTCGCCGTGCTCGCCGCCGAACGGGACCGGCTCACCGCGCGGGCCTGGCATGTCCAGGAGGCGGTCCGGGCCGCGGCCGCCGCCCGGACCGCCCTCGCCGAGGTACGCGACCGGCTCGCCAGGGCGGACAACTGGTCCACCTACGACACGTTCTTCGGTGGCGGAGCGATCAGCAGCATGATGAAGCACAACCGGATGGACGACGCCGCGGCGGCGGCCCGCGTCGCGGACCGCCGGCTGGCGGCACTGCGGACGGAGCTGGCCGACCTGCCCGGGCCGTGGCTCGGGCCGGAGCTGGCGGTGGGCGACCTGACCCGTTTCGCCGACATCTTCCTCGACAACATCTTCACCGACCTCGCGGTGCGCGGCCGGATCCGACGAGCCCAGCAGTCGGTCGCCCGGGCGGGGACGGCCCTCGCCCAGCTGCAGGACCGGCTGGCCGTGGAGGCGAACGAGACCGGCCACCGCCTCGGCGAACTCGCCACCGAGCGGGTCGCGTTGCTCACCGCGCCCTGACCGGCCCACCCGCCGCGACCGCCGCAGCGGGTCGCCGCCCGGTCTCAGCGGGCGCTCGTGCGTGCCGTACGCCGGCTGCCGAACGACTCCATGGTCGTCGCCTTCTTCGCCGGCGTCCGGGTCGCGGCGACGGTGCGGGCCTTGGTGGTCGCCGCGACCTTCTTCGCCGTGGTCTTGCGGGCCGTGCCCTTCTTCGTCGGGGCCTTCCGCGCGGGTGCCTTCTTCGCGGTGGCCCGGGTGGCGGGCGCCTTCTTCGCCGCCGCCCTGGTGGCCGGGGCCTTCTTCGCGGCGGTGGCCT